>JAPOVT010000048.1 GCA_026708015.1 bacterium | reverse complement strand
GAGATGGCCGTGCCGCTCAGGCACACGTTGACGTTGGTCTGGCCCGCGTTCAGGTTGGCGAAACTGAGGGTCACCGTCACGTCGGTGAGACTCGAATCGCCCTCCGACGTACCATCCGAGGACAGGGTCATGGTGACTGTGGGGGCGGTCTGCGCCGACGCCGGCCCAGGCGGCACCACAACCAGCAGCGCCGCCAACACACCCAGCGCCGCCAACAGGCCCAAAATCTGGTGCCAACCAGCCGGGCGCAACAAACCAGCGAAGCGCAACATCACAAATCCCGCGCCGCTCAAACGCTCCATCATCCCAAAAGATGGGGGGGGGGGGGGACACCATTGCAATCCCTCCTTCAACCGGCAATAAGCCAACAGAAGCCAGAAAAAACTCCCCACAAGGATACCAGAACCCACCCTCCGAAACAAGACCCCGGAGGTTCCCGGCTGTCATGGGAGCTCCTGTCAATCCCGCTCGCCTCGATGAGGAGACAGCAGCAGACTGGTGTGTGCGCCGCTTGTTGCCACTGGGATCATCTGACATTACATTGATGTCAAGCAACTCGAACGACTTCCAGATGACCAAGGAGTCCGAATGAGCCAAATCACCGCCCGGGTTCCCGACGAACTGGTTGATGCGCTGGATGCGGCCGCCGAGGATTTGAAGCGCAGCCGGGCTGAGATCATTCGCCAGGCTTTGGAACGGTATCTGGAGGACTATGACGATCTCGAGGTGGCCCTTGAGCGCCTTCGAGACCCAACCGACCCGGTGCTCGATTGGGACCAGGTCAGACATGAGCTGCTCGATTCGGATTGATCGCAGCGCCATTCAAGAACGCCTGGTGGCGCAGAAGCCGTAGCCGATGGCCGCTTACTCAGTTCGGATCAAGCGCAGCGCGTCCCAAGACATGGCTCAGATTGCTCACCGGGATCGCGAGCGGATTGTGTACGCCATCGACCGCCTCGCCGAGCAACCGCACGCGGGCTACCCGTTGAAGGGAGATTTGAGGGGCCTTCGCCGCCTACGCGTCGGCGACTACAGGGTGGTGTACGAAGTGCTCAACAACGAACTGGTGGTCCTCGTTGTTCGAGTCGCCCATCGCCGGGAGTCCTATCGCCGCCAATAAGGCCACACTCCCCCAGCTTGGGCTGTGCCGCTCCACTGCGAAAGGGAGAACTTTGCACGCCTCCCGAAGGCGCAGAAGGGACCGCACCGGCAAGCGGTTGCGGCGGATAGAGGCTCGATGGCCTAGGCGGTGAGCAGGGCTGCGGGGACGACGCCGATGCCGTCACGGCGGCGGTAGGCCTCTTTGCCGGTAGTGATGACGGCCGCGTCGAGCAGGTCGTCGCCGAGCCGTTCGGCGAGCCACGCCAAGTGCCGGACGTCGCGGCCTTTGACTGTCGCTGACAGCTTGACCTCGAAGGCCACGACTCGCCCGTCGCCTCGCTCCACGATCAGGTCGACCTCGTGCTCGCCGCCGTGGGTGCGCAAATGAGAGACACGGGTTCTGTTGGCCTGCGCGTACACCCGAACCGACAGGGCCACCAGCGACTCAAACATCGCCCCGAGCAGGGTTCCGTCACGGGGCAGCGCATGATCCGTCGCCTGGCCTTCGAGCAAGCCCGACTCGTCGATGCCGAGGCAGCGCAGCGCCAAGGCAGGGTCCGCCAGATGGTGTTTCGGCGCTGAGGCCAGGCGTCGGAGCCGGTTGCGGGTCGGCAGCCAAGCCGGCAGATCTTCGATCAGCCACAACTGCTCGAGCGCTCGCCGGTGGGCAGCCGCAGTGGGCGGAGAGGGCGGATCGGCTGATCCTTCAGCGGCAGCGTTGCGAACGGCGGCGAAGGATGTGGCGGTGGCGGTGGCAGCGGCGTATGCCGCGAGCCAGCGCCGAAGCGCTCTGCGGTCACGAATGCCAGCCCCGGCTTCGTCGAGGTCGTAGTCGGCTACCCGGTCTAGATAGCCGTCGAGCAGGTCGGCCCGCAGCACCCGGCCCAAGGGCCGAATGCCGGGGAAGCCCGAGCGCGCGATCTCTGCTGCGTAGTCGGCCAGCGTCACGCCGGACGCGCCGGCGAGCCGCGGCCGTTCCCCCGACAGCAGTTCGCTGAGGCTGACGGTCGGCGCTGCGAGAGAGCGCTCGGACAGCGACAGCGGATGCATCCGCAGCGTGACGATGCGCCCCGCGCCCGAGTGGGTCGGCCGCTCACTCGGCGCTGCCGAACCGGTCAAAAGGAAGCTCGACTTCTTTGCCCGGTCGTCGACGTGGCGCCGGACGAGGTCCCACGACGCCGGGTACCGCTGCCATTCGTCGATCAGCACCGGCGGGTCGCCCTCCACCAGGCGCGACGGGTCGCCATGCACGAGCTCAAGCTGCTGATCGTCGTCGAGGCGGTGCACCGTGCGGGCGCGGCGCAGCGCTGTCTCGGTCTTGCCGACCGCGCGCGGCCCCTCGAGCGAGATGGCGGGCAGGCCCGACAGCAGTTCGTCGAGCCGCCGGTCGACGATGCGCGGAATGTAGAAGTCTGGGCGAATCTCGTCCACGGGATACAAGCTTATGATTTCGACGCCCCTAATTTGTCGATTTCGACGGCTTGAATTTGCCTACTTCGACGCCCCGAAGACGCCTCCATAACGGCGTTACAACCCGAAGCAGAACAACACCACCTTGGGCTGTGTCGCTCTACTGCGAATCCGCGGTGCGCTCGATGCGCACGAGCAGCGCCGCCGAAGGGGTGACCTTGCCGTTCAGGTACGTGCTGAGCCGCGACGCGCTGGTGCCCACCGATGCCGCGAACTCCGCCTTGGTCTTCCCCGCCCGCTCGACGGCGGCCTGGACGCGGGCCGCCACGTCGGCCCGGTCGGCGCGCTCGGCCTGCTTGCGGGCGCGCTCGATGGCCAACGCGAAGAGCGTGCTTGTGGCGTCGGGGTCGCGGTAGCCGAGGTAGCGCTCCACCCGCCGGGCCACGGTCCCCCACGGCATCCGCCTGATCTCCGCGAAGACGGGTTGCCAATCAGGAACCAGACCGCGGTCGATCGCGGCCACCAGCGCCTCGTAGGGCCAGGTCTCGACGTCGTCGCCCACCTCGGCGTCGACGTTGCGGAACCGCAGCCCGCTCACGCCGCACCGCCCAATCGCAAGGCCAGCGCCTGGCATGCGTCCACCACATCGGACCAGCAGTGCCACCGCGGGTCGAGCCCCTTGTAGCGGGGGAGCTCGTCGATCACGTCGGTGTCGCGCGGCGACGGCTCGGCCAGCGCCACCACCAGCGAGGTGAGGACCGACGCCGGATCGCCGGACCGGTCGACGTAGTAGCCGTCGATGCCCGAGAGCACGCCGTCGGCCGCGTCCTCGCCGATGTGGTCGACGAGTGCGACAACGTCGAGAAAGTCGCGCACCACGTTGCGCTGCACGACCAGAAAGGCCTTGACCCGCAAGGCTTCCGCCTCGGTCGGCGCTACGACGACAGCGCCGGGGCCAACGACGACCTCGACGGTCTCGAGCGGCCGAATCCGACGCATCTGGCGGAGTCCGGCCTCGATCCCGTCGAGGCTCCCCATGATGGTGAACGGCGGCTTCGAGGCGCGCACCGAAGTCGCCCACCCCTCAGTAGACTCCACCGCCTCCAGGACCGCCTCGTACCGGTCGACCAGATCGGCGAGAACGTGGTCGTGGTCGAGGGAGTCGCGGTGGCCGGCATGCAGCGCCGCGGCCGATCCCCCCACCAAGACTGCATCAGGCACGACCGACTGCAAGCGCGCCGCCGATGCCAGCACCCGCCTCAGCACCGGACTCATCTCACCCACACCGCTTATCATAACCGATAAGCAGTATACCTCGCCGGTCTCGTCTTCTTCGGGGTCGTGGTCGTCGATAACCGGAATGTACACATAGCGATACAGCAGCCATGAGCCCGCAGTGAACACCAGCGGCCGGCCAACACGAGAAGGTGGCTGACAGTCCCGCCGCTCTCGGTCTTCCTAGAAATGCCGGAGGAGGGCGACGAACCCTGCCTGTTCGAAGTCTCGGTCGTAGGCGAGTGCCTTGTCGATCCGCCGTTCCTCCATGATGAGAAAGCTGGCACAATCAGTGAGACTCCAAGAGTGGTCGACCCGGGCGGCATATCGCTGCGCGGCGGCCTGGAACTGCGAGTCGGTTTGCGGGACGATCTCAACGTCGTGGCGCGCCTGAAGTTCTTGGATCATGTGCGCAGCGAGGCTTCGGAGGCGGACTCCTCCACGGGACATGTAGTTGAGCACCTCGACCATGACCATCTGGGTTGTCACGGTGTTGAACACCCCTAAATCGGCCACAGCGGCCCTCGCCCGCCCATGCAGCGGATCCCTGTGGTCAAGGTTCGCGATAAAGTAGCCAGCGTCAGCGAAGACGGCGTTCACTGTTCTTGGACTCTTGGGCGGCCATACAGGTAGTGCTTGTAATTCTGGGCCCCGTCGGCGGGCATCTCCTTCCAAGCCGCTGGGGGAACCGACTCTTGGAGCCTGTCGAACATCTCCAGGAGCGACTCGCCGCCCACTTGGCTTGACTGCGCACTCTTGGCGGCCGGCGCGTCGTCGATCGACACGGTCACCTGCGCCCCCTCAACCAAATCCAGAGGCTCGACAGGTGCGAGGACGCCGTTGGCATATGTTGCCGTCAATCTGGTCTTCATGGCCGATCCTCCGCCACGCTCTACCGTCCCATCATCCTACCCGGGCCTGTCAGTTTTTCAGCAGGGGTTTCGGTTCGCCGGGCTCAGTGGTTCGCCTTTCGCCAGTCGTGGTAGGCGGCCCAGATCACCAGCATGGGGGGCAGCACCACTACTGCGGCGATCAGCGAGTAGATGACGGTGATGGCGGTGAGCAGGCCGAACTGGCCCATTGGTGCGATGGGGCTGAATATCAGCACCATGAATCCCAGCGCCGTGGTGAGCGCCGAGCCGATGAGCGCCCCGCCGGTGGTTCTCATGGTGGTGTTGATGGCCTCGCTGATCGATTTGCCGTGGTCCACCTCTTCGATGAAGCGGTGGGTGACGTGGATGGTGTAGTCCACGCCGATGCCGATGGAGAGCGCAGTGATGAGCGCGGTGATCACGTTGTAGCTGTATCCCAAGAGCACCATGGTGCCCAGCACCCACACCAGCACCAACAAGATGGGCAGCACCGACAGCACTGCCAGCATGGGCCGGAACTCGGTGATCCAGAAGAACAGGATCAGCACCAGCAAAGCGGCCACGATGGTCAAAAAGATGGAGGTGGCCTGGCTCTCGGTGAGGCTGTCGGTGACCTCCAGTGAGGTGATCTCGTTGGCGACCGGGGTGATGTCGCGGTCGTCGCCGAACCACAGCCCGTCCACGTCGGCGAACAGCTCGCGGGTGCGGTCGGCGTCGCCGGTGAGGGCGTTGAACTGCAAGATGGTGCGGTCGTCGCTGCCTGCTGCGCCCAAGGCCACCACCGAGTCGAATCGGGCCGGATCGTGGTCGCGCATCAACATCAGCATTCGGTCGATGGCGGCGCTGTCGAGGAACAGCGGGCTCGACTGGCCCAGCGCCAGCTCAGCCTCGATCTGGGCCCGCAAGTCTTCGGGCAGGCCCCAGAAGTAGGTGCCCAGCGAGTTGGTGATGGCGCTGCTCACCGCTTCGGGGCGCTGGGAGGGGTCTTCGATGGCGGCGGAGAAGTCCAACAGGTTGCGCAGCGTGCGGTCGTTTGACAGGTTGGCCTCCACCAGCACGGTGACCGGCTCGGTGTTGCCGCCCAGGTTCTCGGCCATGAACACCGCGTCTTCTTTGCTCTCGGTGCCGTCGGGGATGAAGTCGGTGGAGTTGAACTCGGTGCCGAGCTGAGTGGTCAGCGCCATGAAGACCACGGTGATCACCCCGGTCAACGCCAAGATGACCGAGGGGCGGCGCACCGTGGCGGCGCCGATGGACTGCACGAGCTTGCCGGCGCCGGGAATGGCCTGGTCGATGGGCCGGATCTGCGGCACCTTGCCCTTGGCCTCGCCCCGGCGGTCCAACAGCGAGCGCACCGCGGGCACCGCAGTCAAAAACACGGTGAGGCCGCTGAACACGCCTACCGCGGCCACCACGCCGAAGTCGGCCAGCCCCGAGATATCGCCGAACAGGTTGGTGAGGAAGCTGGCGATGGTCGTCACCCCGGCCAAGCCGAGAGGCAGCATCACGCCGGCCACCGACTTGGAGACACCCCCGGCGGCGTCAGCGCCCCGAGCTCGGACTTCGCGATAGCGGGAGGTGACCTGTATGCCGTAGTCCACGCACAGCCCGATGAGCATCACCGGCACCATCTGGGCCAAGACGCTGGGAGCGCCGATGACGTCGAGCCCGTCGGGCCCGAGCAGGCCCTGGAACCCGAGCGCCCACAAAATGGTGAGGATAAGCCCACCCAGCGACAGCAAAACGTCGGAGAGCTGCCGGTAGAACAGCACCAGCAGCAACGCGATCACCGCAAACGCAACCAGCATGAGAACGAGCAAAGAGCTCTGGCTGGAGTCATCGGACTCTTGATCGCTCTTGCCCTGTGAGGCGGCGCGGGCCGACTCCAGCTCTGCCAACGGCACCTGCTTCACCGCATCGTCCGCCGTCAGCTGCGCCTCGGCCAACCCCACGGGGTCGCCATAGGCGTTCACCGTGACAATGCCGATGCCGCCGATCACGCGACCCGAGTCGCTGCGGGCCACCATCTCATCGAGGAGCGTGCCCAGCGCGGCATTGGACTCATCGGCGATGGCGGCGTCTATCTCCTGCTGCGACAACGACGCCAGGTTCACGCTTCGGGGGTCGCCGTCGGGGCCCGCCAGCATGGCGGCCAGAACATGGCCCGGCGAGGTGGGCGGTCGAGCCCGGAACAGGTAGTCGGCCAAATCAGGATGGTCAGCCGCAGCGTTGGTCGCCGCTAGGGCATCGGCAGCGCCCGCGGGGCTCAGCACATCGCCTCGCAGCACCACCTGCATCACTTCCAGCTCAGCAGAGTCGGGGAAGCTCTCAGACAGATTGTCGATGGCGGCCACGAGTTCGCTGCCCTCGGGCAGGAATGCATCCTCCACATCCGCAGTGCCGGTGGTCTTGGTCAAGCCGAACACCGCCACCACCGTTACCGCCAGCACCACCGCCAGCGCCATCCGCGGCCAGTTGCCCACCCAGCGCCCGTACACCTCGAACAACCTGTTCACACCCGACCGCCTTCCTCTGGTCGTGCTCGTTCAACCTTGAACAGCACTTGGGCAGGCTAATCCACAGAAAAGGACCCTTCCCTATCGTCATGGCTGCTCATTCGTGCCCCGTCGATCAAGACCTCTACTCGTCTGACCTACCCTCAGGCTCAAGCTGGTCGGCAATCTCGCGGAGACGCTTTAGAGCGGTCTCATCGTCAAGCTCGCCGAGGTAGGCCGGCAGCTTGATGCCGACTTGGGCGGCCAGGTCGTGGATGGGGGGCAGGGATCTGGCCAGGCCAGAGAGGAAGTTGGCGGTGCTGTTGCCGGTCTTGCCGTCACTGCCGCCGGAGTCCCACACCGTGACCTGGTCGATCTTGAGGTTGGAGATGGCCTTGACCTGCTCGGCCACCAGATTGGGCATCTGCTCGGCGATCAACAGCAGAGCGGCCAACTGGGGATTGCCGCCGGCGTTGTTCACCAGCGCCCCGAGGCCCTCGGCCCGGCGGGTTAGCAGGGCCAGCAGGCCCAGCGCCTCGGCTTCCATGAGCAAACGCTGGCCGTCGGCCTCTCCTCCCTTGACCAGTCTGATCCGGTCGGCCTCAGCCTCAGCCAGCGTGCGCACCCGCTCCCGCTCCACCTCGGCGGGCACCACGATGTCGGCTTCTTGCGAGGCCTTGTCCCGAGAGGCCCGGGCCTGCTCGGCCTGCCCCTCAGCGGCAAACGACTCTTCGGCCGCACGAGCCTGGGTGACCCGCTCAGCGGTGACCGCGGCCCGCTCGGCCTCGGCCTCCTGCTGGCGGCGTGTGCTGTCGGAGTTGGCGATCACCACCTGCGATTCGTTCTCTCCCTCGGTGGCGGTGGCGTTTGCCTCAGCCACCCTGATGCGCCGCTCCCGCTGGGCTTCGGCGGCGCCGATGTCGCCGTCGCGCTCCTGTTCGGCCACCTTGATCTTGGCCTCGTTGATGGCCCGGGCGGCGGCCTCGCGCCCCAGGGCGTCGATGTAGCCCGACTCGTCGGTTACATCCTGAATGTTGACGTTGATAAGGCGCAGACCCACTTTGCGCAGTTCGATTTCCAGCGACTCGGTGATGTTGGTGATCAGCTTCTCCCGGTCGGCGTTGATCTCCTCAATGGGCATGGTGGCGATAACCACCCGCATCTGGCCGAAGATGATGTCCCGGGCCAGGTTCTCAATCTCTACCAGGCTTAGACCGAGCAGCCGCTCGGCAGCGTTCTGCATGACGCCGGGCTCGGTGGAGATTCCCACAGTGAACGTGGCCGGGGTGTTGACCCGGATGTTCTGCTGCGACAGGGCGCCTTGGAGCTTGATCTCGATGGGCAACGGCGTGAGGTCCAAGAAGGCGTAGCCCTGAATGACGGGCCACACCAGGGCACCGCCTCCGTGGAGGCATCGGGCCGACTGACCCTGTCCTCCCACCCGGCCGTAGATCACCAGCACGCGGTCGGAGGGGCAGCGCTTGTATCGGGAAGAAACCCACAACAGCGCGATGAGAAGAATGACAATTAGGCCGGCAACAAGGGCTATGGCAGCCATCAAAAGGTCCTTTCGGGTCTAAATCAGATGAGTTACAGGGGGTTGACGAGGACGGTGGACTGGTCCACCACAGAAACCACGGTGACGCGGGTCTGAGCCGGGAGGTCGTTGTCTGAGTTGGTGTAGGCATCGATCACACGGAGCCGTCCTTGGATGAGGATTTCAACCTTGCCGGGCATGGAGCGGTTGGCCGGAATCGGCAGGTACACGGTGCCGATGACGCCCACCGCGCTCTGGTAGTCGATTGAGCCGCTCTCCTCCATTTGGGAGAACTTGCGCCACATGTAAGCCACGGCGAAGAACACCGCCAACCCCACCGCAATGGCCACGATCACCGAAACCGGGGTGGAGCTGTCCGCTTCCTTCATCAACACGCCGGTCCAGCCGAAGGCGAAGAAAAACGCCGTCAGGCTGCGCAGGGAGAGGAATCCCGTTCCCGCGCCTTCGTCCTCGAGGTCGATGTCGAGGTCGGAGCCGACGCCGAAGCCCAACAACAGGAGCTGGAGAATGAGGAAGACGCCGGCGATGACGCCGATCAGATAGAAGACCTGTAGGTCGCCGGTCAGGCCATCCCACCAGTCGCCCATCTGTTGTTCCTCCCGTCTATCTCGTTATCTCGCAGTCCGAAGCGCAGTCTGGCGCTCAATCTGGCGCTGGCCTGCGGTTTGGGCCTCCTTGACGGCAATCCTACCGGCTTTTCCGGCCATTTCCTCCCGGCCCCTCTGCCATAGCGCCTTGCTGGGCAAATGCGCTTTGAATGACCAAATCACATGCTGGGCGTGGCAGAGTCTCAGGGTGGCTGAGGCCAAGGTTCGCTGGAAGCACCAGTGGAAGGAGCTCTACGAGGAGGTCATCGACACCGGGCTGTGTACGGGGTGCGCGGGCTGCGTGATCGCCTGCCCCCACGACGTGATCGGCTACAAGCACGAGCCCGGCCAGTACAAGCCCTTCCACCTGGAGGAGGAGCTGGGCCTGTCCGACTGCATCCACGGCCAGAAGGGCTGTACCTCCTGCACCCGGGCCTGTCCCCGGTTCCGCACCTGGGAGGCCGAGGCCGACGAACACCTGTTCGGGCGCATCCGCACCGAGGACGAGGTTTCCGGCATCTACAGCGACATCCTGCTGGTGCGAGCCAGCGACGACTATGTGTACGAGGTGGGCCAGGACGGCGGGCTGGTGTCGGCCATCTTGATCTGGTGCCTGGAGAACGACGTCATCGACGGCGCCCTCACGTCGTTTCTGGAGGGCGGCGGCGCCGACGGCTGGAAGGCGGTGCCGGGCCTGGCCGTCAACCGAGAAGAGGTACTGCGGGGCGCGGGCAGCCGCTACACCTACTCGGCCAATCCCCTGGCCTACCGGGAGGCCAAGGAGCGGGGTTTGGAAAGCCTGGCCCTGGTGGGCATGAGCTGTCAGACCTCCATCGGACCGGTGATGTGGAACCGCAAGGTGGGCAAGGTGGGCCGTCCCATCAAGCTGAACATCGGGCTGCTGTGCTCCAAGAGCTTCGACGACTCCATGTTCGAAGAGCTGTTCTGGGTGAAGTACGGCCTGCCCACCGACCAGATCGCCAAGATGAACATCAAGGGCGTGTTCCAGGTGTGGATGAAGAACGGCGACTACCACGAGATCAACCTCAAGGAGTGCCACGCCTGGACTCGGGAGGGCTGCAACCTCTGCCCCGATTTCGCCGCCGAGCACGCCGACATCTCCACCGGGGGCATCGGCGACGCCACCGACTGGACCCTCACCGTGGTTCGCACCGAACTGGGCCGGGCTGTCATCAACGCCATGCTGGACGACGGGGTGATCCAGGCCCGCCCAGGCGACGACGACCCGGGCGCGGTGGCCCTCATGCACAAGCTGGCCGCCAAGAGCCGCCAGCGCTGGCCCGACTGGGCCGAGAGCGCGGTCCGGGTAGGGGTCTGAGCCGGGTAGGGGTTTGAGGGAGGATCTGCCCCCAGCGGGCTGCTAGCCCAGCCCCGATTCCTCCAGGATGCACTGGCGCATGATCTGGTTTACCTCTTCGGTCAAGTCGGCATTGATGTTGCTGCGCAGATCGTCGTCAAGCTCTTTGAACTGCTCGAAGGTCAAGCTGTCCCTGATCCTGTCGAAGCCGCACTTGCACACATCGTCCAAATTCGCTTGAACCTGCTGGTCCAGATCGTCTTTGCCGGCCTCCCGGCATCCATCGCGGAAGTTCCGCTCGGGCTGGCCCACGTTGGGCTCGCATTCCTCACTGCCGCCGAGGCAGTACTCGTCGGCATTGTCGTCCCACGAGGTGGGCGCGCCGGAGCTGCCGCAGGCGGCTGCAACCAGAATCAGCGCAGCCGCAATCGCCAGCAAGCGGGTCTTCGTCACGGGCCCAACGGTATCGCCCGATCCGCTGAAGTCGCGAACCATTGGGCGGTCTAGGGCTGCACTGCATCAGCCAGCGCCAAGGCCCGGGCGAACACCTGGTCGACCATGTCGGTGGTGAGCCGGCCGGTGAAGGTGTTCTGCTGGCTCACGTGATAGCAGCCCACCACCGTTTGCCCACCGGGAGCGGGCGCCTCCAACCCGTGGGCGAACTTGGGCCGGGGCCGCACCCCCAACTCGGCGGCCACCGCCCCGTAGCCGATGGCCCCCAAGGCCACAAACACCCGGGCCCGACTCAGCAACTCCAGCTCCCTCACCAGAAAGGGGCGACAGGCGTCCCGCTCGGCGGGGGTGGGCTTGTTCTGGGGTGGCGCGCAGCGCACCGGGGCGGTGATGTAAACGTCGCTCAGCACCAGCCCGTCGTCGCGGTCGGTGGCGTTGGGCTGGTTGGCCAGCCCCATCCGGTGCAGCGAGGCATACAGGAAGTCACCCGACCGGTCGCCGGTGAACATTCGCCCGGTGCGGTTGGCGCCGTGG
This sequence comes from bacterium, assembly GCA_026708015.1. Taxonomy (NCBI): domain Bacteria; species bacterium. The sequence continues at coordinate 191,790 of JAPOVT010000048.1, read as the reverse complement.
GCCGCCGGCGCCAGACCCACCACCACGATGCGGGCGTCGGGGTCGCCGAAACCCGGCACCGGCCGGCCCCAATAGGTCCAGTCCCGATAGGCCGCCCGCTTCACCGCAGCCACCTCCTCGCGCCAAGCCACCAGCCGAGGGCAGGCGCGACAGGCGATAACATCGGCGGACAGTTCGTCAAATGTGTCTGTTGAGCCCACTACCGCCAAGATAGAAGACAATGGCTGTCAAGAATTGTTCAGAGGCAGCCGCACCCAGAGGCAGATTCCATAGAGCAAATGGCCGCTAAATCCCGCAAACCCACCTTGGTGTTGTTCGTGCGCCATGGCCAAACCCCCACCACCGGCACGGTGCTGCCCGGACGGGCGCCCGGGCTGCACCTCAGCGACCGGGGCCGAGAACAGGCGGAACAAGCCGCGGCCCGCATCGCCGCATTGGGCTCCAAGCGCATCGGGGCGGTCTACGCCTCGCCCATGGAGCGGGCCCGGGAGACCGCCGCGCCTATTGCCCGGGCGGCGGGACGACGGGTTCGGGTGCTTGACAGCCTCAACGAGTGCGACTTCGGCCGGTGGACCGGTCGGCGGCTCAGCGATCTGCGTCGCCGCCGCGACTGGCGCCAAGTGCAGCGCAGCCCCAGCAGCTTCCGCTTCCCGGGGGGAGAGTCGTTCGCCGAGATGCAGACCCGGATGAACGGCGCCGTGCAATCCCTGGTGGCCCGCCACCCCGGCACCACGGTGGTGGCGGTGTCGCATGCCGACACCATCAAGGCGGCGGTCTCCCACGCCTCGGGCGCCCATTTGGACATGTTCCAGCGGATCGTGGTCTCGCCCTGCTCGATCACCGCCATCCTCTACAGCGACGACGGCCCGCTGGTGCTGGCCGTCAACAGCACGTCTGAGCTGAAAGCGCTCGTGCCGTCATGAGCGCTTCTTTCGACCTGAACGACCTCGAGCATTTCACAGTGGGCACCATCGGCCCTCCCGGCCAGCGGGTGTTCTATCTCCAAGCCGGAGTCACCGGCACGCTGGTGTCGCTCAAGCTGGAAAAACAGCAGGTGGCCGCGCTGGCGGAGTATCTAGACGGAGCGCTGAGGGAGATCAGCAACGACCCCGACTCCATCGTCCCCGAGGCCGATATCGGCCTGATCGAGCCCCTGGAATCCGAATGGACGGTGGGCGACATCGGGATCGGCTATGACGCCGACGCCGACCGGATGCTGATAATGGCCACCGAGATGCCCACCCCTGAAGAAGCAGAAGAAGCAGAAGACGACCTGGCCACCGCCCGGTTCCGGATCACCCGGGGCCAGGTGGCCGGCTTCGTCGCCCGGGCCCGACAGATGGTGGCCGCGGGCCGTCCGCCCTGCCGGTACTGCGGCGCTCCGCTTAACGACGACGGCACTTGGTGCCCCTGCTCCAACTGATGAGCCAGTCCCCGTCGAATGCGGAATCGCCGTTTCGCGAGCGGCCCGCGCTCGACGACGCCGACGCCTTTGAAATCCTCACCGCCGGTGAGCTGGACGTGCTGGGGCGGATGCCCTGGAGTTCCAACATGACGTTCCTCGTGGATGTCCACGCCCCTGAATCCCCCATCGTCCAGGGGGTGTACAAGCCGGTGCAGGGTGAGCGGCCCCTGTGGGACTTCCCCGCCGGACTCCACAAGCGTGAGACCGCCGCCTTCGAGCTGTCCCGCGCCCTGGGGTGGGATCTGATACCGCCCACCGTGCTCCGAGACGGGCCGCTGGGCGAGGGCTCGGTGCAGCTCTATGTGCCCACCGACTACGACGAGCACTACTTCACCCTGCGGGAGGAACCCGCCCACCATCGGTGGTTCCAGCGGCTGTGCGCGTTCGACTTCATCATCAACAGCACCGACCGCAAGGGTGGCCACATCCTGCTCGGCCACGACGGGCGGCTCTACGGCATCGACAACGGCCTGTCGTTCCACTGCGAGTTCAAATTGCGCACGGTGATCTGGGAATGGGCCGGGGAGCCGCTGCCCGAAGATTTGGCCGAAGACGTCGGGCGCCTGCTGGAAGAGGGCCTGCCCCCCGAGGTGCGCAGCCTGCTCACCTTGTTCGAACAAGATGCTCTGCTAACGCGAGCCACCGCATTGGCCGAAGAGGGCCGATTCCCCGTCGATCCCAGTGGCCGCCGCCATCCCTGGCCCTTGGTCTAGCGACGCTTGAAGCGCTGGGCCGGAGCGCTGCGGCACTGCTGAGCCGGGCTCGGCTCAGCCCCGGGCTTGCAGGGCTTCGATCAGCTTGGGCAGCACCTTGTGAACATCGCCGACCACGCCGAGGTCGGCGATGCCGAAGATGGGCGCCTCGGCGTCTTTGTTAATGGCGATGATGTTCTTGGAGCCCTTCATGCCCACCATGTGCTGGGTGGCCCCGGAGATTCCGCAGGCCACGTACACGTCGGGCTTGACCACTTTGCCGGTCTGGCCCACCTGGTGGGAATAGGGAACCCAGCCGGCGTCCACAATGGCGCGCGACGCGCCCGCCGCCCCGCCCAAGAGGTTGGCCAGGTCCTCGATCATGGAGTACTTCTCGGCCTCGCCCAGACCCCGGCCGCCCGAGACCACCACGCCGGCCTCGTCCAGCTTGGGACCGGTGGACTCCTCGGCGAAGCGGTCCACCACCCGGGCCGCCCCGGTGGCGCCCAGCTCCGGCACCGACAGGGCCGAAACCGCCGCCGGACCGCCGCCGGACTCCTCGGCGGCGAACGACTTGGGGCGGACCAAGAACAAGCCGACACCCGAACCGTTGAACCGGGTGCTCACGTTGACGGTGCCGCCGAAAACCGGCTCGGTTCCGACCAGAGCGCCGTCGGCTTGCTCCAATTCCACGACGTTGGTGATGACCGGGGCGTTCAGCTTCACCGAGAGCCGACCGGCCACGTCCCGACCGTCGTAGGTGGTGCCGAACAACACTGCGTCAGGTGCGGAACCGGCCTCGATGGCCGAAGCAATGGCCGAGGCCACGGCCGGGCCGGCCAGTCCGTCGCCCAGATCGCCGGTGGCGTGGACCGTGGTCGCCCCGTGAGCACCGAGCTCCGCGGCAACCGGCTCGCCATCGCCGCCCACCACCGCTTCCACGGTGTCAGCCAACTGGCGGGCCCTGGTCAACAACTCCAGGCTGATCGAGGCGACCTTGCCGCCTGAGGCCTCTGCATAAACCCAAATGGTTCCCATGCTGTCTCCTAGCGTCCTTGCTCTTAGACGATCCGAAGCTCTTCGAGCAGGGCGATGATGGCCTCGTGGGCCTCGCCCTCGTCGGTGACGATCTCACCGGCCTCCCGCTCGGGTGCGGGGCTGACGTCGGTGATCTCCTGGCCACCGCCGGCCCAGCCCACCTGGTCGGCGCTGATGCCCAAATCGGCCACGCCCACCTGGTCCATCGGCTTGGACTTGGCCGCCATGATGCCCTTGAACGACGGGTAGCGGGGCTCCACCACCCCGGCGGTCACCGAGACCACCGCGGGCAGCGGACACCGCACCTCGTCGTAGCCGTCCTCGGTCTGGCGCTTAACTACCACCTCGCCGCCGTCGGCTTGGATCTCCTTGGCGAAGGTCACCGAGGGCAGACCCAGCAGCTCAGCCACCTGCTCGGGAACCGTGCCGGTATAACCATCGGACGACTCGGTGGCGGCCAAGATCAGATCGGCCTGAGCCCGGCCGATGGCCGCGGCTAGAACCCGGGCGGTGCCCAGGGCGTCGGTTCCGGCCAACGACTCGTCGCTGACCAGAATGGCCTTGTCGGCCCCCATCGCCAGCGCAGAGCGCAGACCGTTCACCTCTTCGTTGGGGGCCATCGACACCAAGGTCACCTCGCCCTCACCGACGGCGTCGCGAAGCTGGAGGGCCATCTCCACGCCGTATGAGTCCGACTCGTCCATGATGAGCTTCATGTCCCGCTTGAGGGTGTTGGTCTCCGGGTCGAGCTCCCCGGGATCGGCCGGATCGGGGATTTGTTTCACGCAGACGACAATGTCCATAGCGTGCAAGTCTCCCACCCGACCTCAGCGGTGCAAAACCAAACAGAGGGGTAGAGCGGTGGACTGGTGACCGGCAGTGGTACTACTGCTGGCCAACAAGCGGGCTGCCGCTTTGTGTTCGAGGTGTCGCCGCACCCGGTCGCGTGTTGTGGGCTTTTCCGATGCAAGCGGTAGCGTTGAAAGCCTGAAAGTTCTGCTTCTTGTCAACCCTCACGCCTCGTCGGTCACCGCTCGGACCCAAGTTGTCATCCAGAAAGCGCTGGCTGCCGACCACGAGGTGACGCTGGCCGCCACTCGCCGGCGGGGTCACGCTTCGCGCCTAGCCCATGAGGCCGTGTCCGACGGCTACGACGTGGTGGCGGTGCTGGGCGGCGACGGCACCCTCAATGAAGCGGTCAACGGAGTTGCCGGATCCGACGTGGCCCTGGCCCCCCTGCCTGGGGGATCGACCAACGTTTTCGCCCGCACCATCGGCCTGCCCGACGATCCGGTTGAGGCAGCCGCCATGCTGCTGGAGACGCTGGCCGCAGGCCACATCAAACGGGTGGGCGTCGGCCAGGTGAACGGGAGGTATTTCCTGTTCCACGCGGGGGTGGGATACGACGCCGCCGTGGTGCAGCAAGTGGAGCGCAAGGCCGGACTCAAGCGGTATGCCAACCACGCTCTGTTCGCCTACGCGGCAGTGGACACCTGGCTGCGCCACTATGACCGGTCGCGCCCCCGATTCACCGTCTACCACCCCGACGGCGAGACGGCAACCGGCCAGTTCGCCATCTGCCTCAACACCAACCCCTACACCTATCTAGGGTCGCGCCCCTTCAACGTGATGCCCAACGCCACCTTGGATGCGCCCCTGTCGATGGTGACCCTGCGATCGCTGCGGGCCATCCGCCTTCTTCGAACCGCGGCCAGCGCCCTGGGCTATGGGCCGGCCGTGGCCGCCCACCGCCACGTCCACTCCCGCACCGACGTGACCAGTGCCGTCGTAGCCAGCGACACCCCCTTCCCCTACCAGCTTGACGGCGACTACCTCGGCGAAACCACCCGCCTCGAGTTCCACCACGCCCCCAACGCCCTCGCCTTAGCCCTGCCTTTGGGCTAGCTCGGTTAGGACAGAAGCCCTTCCTGATACGCCCAGGCAAAAAACTCTCTCCCGTTTACCGGCAGCCACATGTCTGTTGCTCGCAGATCATCAACCAAGTTCTCCGCCTGGGAACGATCAAGCACTCCTGTCTGAACTCCCTGAGCAACCAGCCACATCGAATCTTGAACCAAAATCCCGTCGCGTTGGGCTAAACGATTGCCAGCACGCTCGTCGATGATCGCCACGCCACCATGAATGCTTGTTCGGGCCAATACAGCAGCCTCGCCAGTATTCTCCTGGATTCCTCCTCCAAGTTCTGACTTGTAGCGAGCAAACGCTGCCAGCTCGCGCACTTCGACAATCTCAGTCGGTTCAAGCCATGACACTGCTAGTACTTCGGCCAGGTCTGGAAACACCGCCATGCCTGCGACAATCTCCTGGCGAACTTCTACAGGAACGAAGCACTGATATCCCTGAACCAATTCCTCCAGCGCATTCAGCCTTCCGGCACGGGCGAAGTGGCTGAGTGGAGAGTTGTCAAAAACCAAGAACTGCGTCACGCTTCGAATTCGAACGCTCTGCGATAAGCCTCAAGAGGTATGTCGTCTTGAGGTGGCAGTCCAACACGATCGACGGTCCCCCACAGAAGCTCAGTAGCGCGTGCCGCGGTGAGCTTTCCCCTTCGGTACGCCGCCAGAACTTTCTTGCCGTATTGGGGGGGCACGGCAGGTGGATTGAGTTCGGGCACCCAATATTCCCCTAGCTCGACGCGATCAACCTGAGATGGTGGTTCATTCACGAGATTTTCGTGAGCGCCAGCATCGATCACCTCAATGTTGCGGAACTGCGCACAAACCGCCGTCCAACTCACCCGGTAGCGAGCCGCGGCAGCAACCGCTGCCAGACGATAGTTCGTCCCGAACTCCGATATCAGGGTACGAACCCCACTGCGCGGCAACAAGAGGTGGATCGCGAACGCGTTGATCAGCTTCTCTCGCTCATCCTGAGGTGAAAGTCCTACTTCCGGTGCATACGCATCCATGAACACATGGTGGCCAAGCTCATGGGCTAAGTTGAATCGGCGCCGTCCGGGGTCAAGTGCCCCATTGACCACCGCAACCCCGACATCTCCGACCTCGACATAGGCCGCGTCTCCCCCATCTCGACCCAAGTCGAGCGAAAACGCGAATAGCCCTGCTTGCTCCGCATGCGCCAACAGGTTGGTCAACGGCCCGTCCCGGACCTCCAGATGCTTGCGCAACTCTGCGGCGGCTCGCTCCGAATCCTCCGTCGTTGACAGCGAAGCAAGCTCGAGCCGCGTTACCTGAGGAAGCTCCTCTTCTCGAGCTAGGAAGTCGACATCGCGGGCGATCCTCTCCACCCGTGTGTCAAGCACCTTGGACCTACCACCAACCGACGGATCGGATCGTCGACTGACCACTGCCGGCGGGGAGTCGGTGAAAAACCAGTCGACGGGTCGATCAAGCGTCTCGGCCAGCGAGACAAGCTCCGTCGCACCGAGCTTGCGTGTTCCTCGCTCAATCTTGGCTATCACTGTTCGACCAAGACCGGTACGATCGGCAACGTCCTCTTGCGTCAGCCCCGCCAGATCACGGGCCTCAGCAATACGAGCACCTAACTGGACTTCCTCGGCCACAGCGCCCATTGTGCGAACTTAGCACAATGAATGGCAACCCAAGGCAGCAATGTTTGCTCGCCCAATGCTCATAGATCAGCAGTGAGTCTGATGCCGCCCATCTCGGGGATGTCGTCGGCCCCGAGCTCCAACTTGAGCAGCACCCAATCCACCAGAGCCGACTCCAGTTCCGCTTCGGCTTCCTCAGGTGTTGGCCCGCGGGCCCACGCTCCTCTGGCCCTTGGTACAGAGGCGTAGAACTCGCCGGAGTCTTCAAGTCGCTCGATGCACGCCTGTCGCCTCGCCGCTTTGACCCAGATCTCAACTTGATGGCGCAATTCTTGGCTGCAATAAACCACAGGAGGCTTCACACCGCAGAAGCTACCTGCGCTTAGGTTCAACCGGCTATTGCCTCAGCTTGACGGACCGCACCCTGTGAAGCCCCCTACCATCCCCGCTACATCGTCGGGATGTTGGATTGGGGCAGCATGGGGGACTTTGACACAGCGCCTTCAACTGAATCTGGAAGCGCAGATTTCGAGGCCGCGCTGAACGTTCGCTTGGCCCAACTCCTGAAGGAGGAAGGAATCGACGTTGTCCGGTCGGAAAAGCAGCAGCCAGGTTCGGCCCAGAAGAGGTTCGATATATAAGCAAAAGTCGGTGGTCTGGTGGTCGCCATTGAGGCCGAGATTGATAGCCGGCGCGGGGCGCTGGCTGATGCTCGAAAGCGGTTGAGAGAGCACGAACTCGGCAAGGCAGTTGCCCATGAGGCGGTGGCAGTGAACTACCCGGGTGGACTACAGGTCGAATCCTTCAATAACGAGACAGTGCTCGAGTGGGCGGCGCTCCCATCAGAGCGGTTTGCTTCGGGACAGCCTCCCGACCTCGCTCGGGCCGTCCGGCTGATACCCGAGCAGCGGGGCGATCCCGAAGCCGTGGCCCGATCTCTCGACGATGCGCTTACCCAAGCCTGTGAGGAAATGACGCCGAACCAAATGCTGGAGTTGGCGGAAGAACTGGATCTGCCAGCCCAGCAAACAGTGAAGGGCAAGACCAGGGATACCACCAGAGCGGCAGCCAAGCGGGGGCTTTTGGCAGTGACGGCGGCGGCCATGTTTCATTCTCGGTTGGACGAAGCCGTGGCCGAAACCCTCGGAGTTCCTCCCGACACAATCGCCCAAGCCCGCTCCGAGCTATGCCGAGAGCCCTCGGTGCAGGGGAGATAGAAGCTGTCACTGGTGTCGGTAGACTTGTTGCATGGAGTTTATGGCCTCTGAACAGGGGGAATGGGCTGATGGGCCTGCCAGCAAACCGGTGTGGCCGGAGGTGGTGGATGTGGCCGACTTGTCGTTGTCTGAGTTGCGGGCGCGGCTGGGGCTGATCAAGAAGTCCGAGGCCCGGCTGGCGGCAATGAAGACGGCCGCGCTGGCTGAGTACTCCAGTAGAGCCGGTGAGGGCTTGGCCCGCAGAGTGGCTCTGGACGAACTTCAGGCCTCCAAGCAACAGGCCCGTCGAGAGGTGGAAACCGCCTCCCAGTTCTCTCAGGTTCCCGAGACACTCGATGCACTGGCGGCAGGTGAGATTCCCGCGGGCCATGCCAAGCAGATTGCCAAGGCCGCCTCTCAGGGACCGGTCGACGAGGCCGTGTTGGTAGAGGCAGCCCGCCGCGAGGATTACGGTGCCTTCTCGCGGACGCTGCGCGATCATCAGCACGAGCAGTCCGGCGACGACGGCAAGTCTCTTTTCGAGAAAAAGCGGGAGCGCCGCATATTGCGCGTCTTCAAGTCTCCTGAGGACGGCATGTTCAATCTGAACGGGCGGTTCGACCCTGAGGCCGGCAACAGGATCGAGGCCGCGCTAGCTGCCGAAGAACGCCGGCTGCGCAGCGATGAAAAAACCGACAATCAAGCCACATTCGACCAGCGCCTGGCCGACGCGCTGGAGAACCTGGTCTGTGCCGACATCAGCGACCGTAGGCCGCAAGGCACCACACTGATCTTGACCGCACAGTGGAACCCTGTTGATGGCAAGATCGCCGATGTGCGCTTGCCCGACGGCGACAAGCTGCCAATGTCTGAGGCGCTGCGGCTGGCCTGTGACGCTGATGTTCTGCCCTGCGTGTTCAACACCAAGAACCAAGATCTCTGGGTGGGACGCAAACACCGCTCGGCCACCGAGGCCCAGCGAGCCGCGCTCATCGCGCGAGACAAGCACTGCATCGGCTGCGGACGGTCAGCAGTATGGTGCGAGGCCCACCACATCGAAGAATGGTTCAAAGGCGGGCGCACCGACATCGACAACCTCGTGCTGGTATGCACAAGCTGCCACCACAATATTCACGACGACGGCTGGGAAGTGATCCGGCGAAACGACGGCACCCACGAACTCAGACCCCCGCCCAAACCCTACGCCCACCTGAGACCATGGCAGGCCAAACCCGCCACGCGCTCCAAGGATTCTGACCCGTTCCCCGAAACAGGAGTCAGCACCACTCGACCAGGCAACCACCAACCGGTGCTACTCAACTGATGCCGACAGCAGTTTCGGCAATTCCGGGAAGAAGTCATAGTCCAGCGAGTAAGGGTGGACTCGGCCTCATCCCGGTTCGGTGCCGAGATTTCAGTTGAAGGACCGAACCGGGTGGGCTGGACCTTCGGTTAGCGAGCTATCTCTTAGCCCCTACCTAGAACTTCGCGGGCGATATCGGGGACGTCGGTAATTACGGCGTCGGCACCGATGGCAGTGAGTTGGGCGATTTGGTCTGGGTCGTTCACGGTCCACACGTTGACTTCAACGCCGGCCGCATGGGCGGCGTCGATGAGGTCCTTGCTGGTGGAAGCGAAGTAGGGGTGGATAGCGGTGTGACCGGCGGCCACTACTCGGCCCACCAGTAGCTCGGGGGCTAACACCTCGAAGGTCAGATAGGCAGTGGGAATGCCAGGGTCGATGGCCCTGATCCGATTGAGGGCCTCGATGTCGAACGAAGAGACGATCACCTCTCCGCGGTGCTCTCCTATCCCCCACCCGAGCACCAGCCCGGCCACCGCGGCCGACACCTGGTGCTCGGCGTCGTAGTCGGGATCGTTGGGCGCGCTCTTGATCTCGATGTTGATCACAAACTCCCGCTCGGAGGCCGGGGCCCGGCATACGTCCATGACCTCGGCCAGAGTCGGTACCCAGTCGGGCAGCTCATTGTCATGGAGTTCGATGATGGCCCTGCCGTCAGGCAGGTGGGCATCGTGGTGCACAACTAGCACGTCGTTGGCCGTGCGCCTCACGTCGAGTTCGATTCCGTCGGCATGCTGCCGCACCGCCTCGCGAAACGCCTCCAGCGTGTTCTCCCGCTCAGCCTTTGAAGCTCCCCGATGGGCGATCACCCGCACTTGAAAATCCCCACAACTACAACACGATTATCAGCAATAAACATGTTCACCATAAGCCCCTCTTGCCACACCAGTAGACCACCCCTATCCTTGTGCCCGCGTGATTACGAAGACCTTGCTGGAAAAATTTGAAAACGGCGCGGACGATTGGCGATGCCAAGCGGCCTGCCGTGATACCGACCCCGACCTGTTCTTCCCGGTGGGCAGCACCGGGTTGGCGCTCGAGCAGATCGAGTCGGCCAAAGTGGTGTGCCAGGCCTGCGACGCCAAGAGCGACTGCTTGGAGTTCGCTTTGGCCACCAACCAGGACTCGGGAATCTGGGGCGGCACCTCCGAGGACGAGCGCCGCCTGCTCCGTCGCCGCAGGGTGGCCGAGCAGCGCGAGGCCGCCATCATCTTGGCTTAGCGCTCTGGCGGGGGGCGGCCCCCAACAGGGGAATGGCCACTTCCACAATGGTGCCGCGACGGGGCTGATCCCCCTCTCCGTTGCTCATGGTTATGCTGCCCCGCAGGTCGGCGCTCACCAGATTCCTTACGATGGCAATGCCCAACCCGTCGGCGCTGCTTACATCGAATCCGGGCGGCAGCCCGACACCGTCGTCAGTCACCCGCACCTTCACCTGATCGCCGTCGTTGTCCAACTCGATGCGCACCTGCCCGCCGGGGGGCTCGGGGTAGGCGTGATCCATCACGTTCTGCAAACACTCGTTCAGCACCACCGCCAGCGGGGTGGCCACGTCGGCCGCCAGCTCTCCAGCATCGCCGCTCACTTTGAACTCAACCGGCCGGTCCGGGCCGGTCAAGCCCTCCTCCACCATGCGTACCAGCGACCGCACGATCTCCACGAACGGTACGTCGCTGCTGGCGTCGCGCGACAGAATCTCATGCACGATGGCGATGGCCCGGATGCGCCTCACCGACTCCTCGATGGCATCCCGGGCCTCGGCGGCGACGGCCCGGCGCCCCTGCAAGCGCAATAGCGACGACACCGTCTGGAGGTTGTTCTTCACCCGGTGGTGGATCTCGGCGATGGTGGCGTCTTTGGACATCAACAGCCGGTCTCGGCGCCGCAGCTCGGAGATGTCCCGCATCAGCACCAATGCGCCGGTCACCTCTCTCCGGCCGATCAGCGGCAGGCAGCGCAACACCACGGTTCCCCGGTCCCCGTGCTGGATCTCCTCGGTCTGGGGCAGACGGGAGGCGAACGCAGCCCGGATGGCCCGCTGCTCCAAGCCGATATCCACCAACCGGCGACCCTCCACGTCGCTGTGGAGGCCAATGCGATGCAATGCCGAGGCGGCGTTGGGCGAGGTGAGCTGAACCCGGCCTGAGGAGTCAAGCAGCATCAGCCCGTCGCCCACCCGGGGAGACTCCTCGGTCTCGATGTCGTCCACCGGGAAGGGGTACTCCCCTTCGGCGATCATGGTCGCCAGCCGCCGGAACAGCTTGAAGTAGCTCATCTCCAGCTCGCCGGGGTTGCGCTGGGTGTCGGGATCGAACTCCCGGGCCATCACCGCCACCACCTCGCCATGGCAGTTCACCGGCACAGTCAGCGTGCGAATGCGGGGCTGGTCGGTGTAGCCGATCCGCCCGCCGTCGGTGATCCGCCCCTCCCGATAGGCCACGTCCACCAGCGGGCGCTGCTCCGGGGTGAAGACCGATCCCACCAAGTTGTTGCGATGGATGGAGCGGGCTGTGGTGGGCCGGATCTGCCCCGCTATGGCGTAGCTCGCCGGGATTTCGGTGGTAGGGCTGGCGGGCACATACAAGAGCAGATCGGCAAAGGAGATGTCAGCCAGCGGCGCCCACGTCCGCATGAGCCGCTGGAGGTGGTTCAGGCGCGACTTGGCCAGACCGGGGGCCAATTCCTCCAGGCTCGCCATTGGGCAAGTTTAGGGCTGGGAATCGACTAGCTCCCGAAGCCGATGGATCGACCGGAGGCTGAGGGGTCGAGCTCCACGTAGGCCACGCTTGAGGCCGGGACGCCCACCTCGCGGCCCCGGTGGTCGGTGAGCCACAGCATTTCGCCCGACGCCAGGCCCGCGGTGATGGCTTTCTTCACTGTCTCTATCTCGGAGTCGGGGTCCAGCTCCACCTCGATCTCCTTCTGGCTGCGGATGACGCCGATTCGAACATGCATTGATTGCTCTCCTTGAATTGGATCTAATTGATCTTCAGCTCTGGGCTGTAGATGCGCCGGGGCGGCGGGTTGCCCACCAGATGGGCGGCCATGGCGGCAAAGGACTGGCCGGCTTCGGAATCTGGAGCCTCGGCGGCGATGGGCCGGCCGCTATCAGCACCCTCCCGAAGGGCGGGAATCAGCGGCACCTGCCCGATCAGCGGCACTTCGAGCCGGTCGGCCAGCTCTTGGCCTCCTCCGGCGCCGAACAGCTCGTACCGCTTGCCGTCGTCACCGGTGAACCAGCTCATGTTCTCGATCACCCCTCGCACGGTGAGGTTCACCTTCTCGGCCATGAACGCGGCCCGCTGAGCCACCCGCTGGGCGGCCGGCTGGGGAGTAGTGACCACGTAGACCTCGGAGCGGGGCAGGAACTGAGCCAGGGAGATGGATATGTCCCCGGTGCCCGGAGGCAGGTCCACCAGCAGGAAGTCGGGATCGTCCCAGGCCACGTCGGTGAGAAACTGCTCCAGCGCCTTGTGCAGCATGGGCCCCCGCCAGATCACCGCTTGGTCTTCTTCGGCGAAGAACCCCATGGAAATGCACCGCACGCCGTGGGCCTCGGGCGGCACGATCATCTCGCCCACCATTTGCGGTTCTTGGTCGATGCCCAGCATCCGAGGAACGGAGAAGCCCCACACGTCGGCATCCACCACCGCAGTGCGATGCCCGGCGGCGGCCAAGGCGACCCCCAAGTTGACCGTGACCGACGACTTGCCCACGCCGCCTTTGCCCGAGGCGATCAGCAACACTCTGGTGGTGGACTCCGGGTTGGCGAACGGGATGGTCCGGCGCGGCGGGGCGGGGGTGTCGCCTGCGGGAGCCATGCCGGTAGATTACGGCATCGACTCAGAAATCCCTGTGCCGTGACCAACCCAGCGCTATGACCCTTTCAGTGCCATGACCGGACGCCACTATCTCGACCACGCGTCCACGTCGCCTATTCGGCCCGAGGCCCTGTCGGCCATGAACCAGTGGTGGGCCGCCAGCCACGGCGACCCCTCCCGGATGCATGCCGAGGCGATCGCAGCCCGCTATGAGATCGAGCAGGCCCGCCAGAAGGTGGCCGACTGCTTCGGCGCCCGATCGCGGGAAGTGGTGTTCACCAGCGGAGCTACCGAGTCGATCGCCGCCGCGGTGCGGGGGGCATCGTACCGGGGAACCCACCAGGTGCTCAGCGCGGTGGAGCACTCTGCCGTGCGGCTGTCGGTCGAGCGGCTGGAAGCGAGCGACCACCGGGCCACCGTGGTGGGAGTGGACAGCACCGGGCGGGTGGACCCCGCCGAGATGGCCGCGGCCATCGGGCCCGACACCGCCGCCGTCCACTGCCAGTGGGCCAACCACGAGGTGGGAACGGTGCAGCCGGTGGCCGAGGTAGCGGCGGCTTGCCGTGAGCGGTCGCCGGAAGTGCTCATCCATGTGGACGCCGCCGCAGCCGCGAGCCGGGTTCCCATCGACTTTGCCGAGACCGGCGCCGACTTGATGTCGATCAGCGCCCACAAGTTTGGGGGCCCGCCGGGCATCGGAGCCTTGCTGGTGCGCCGCGGCCTGCGCCTAGTGCCGCTCTTGGAAGGCGGCGACCAGGAGCGAGCCCGCCGGGCCGGTCTGGAAAACGGCGCGGCCATCGCCGGTTTCGCCGCCGCCTGCGGGGTGCTCCAGGACGGCGGCTTGGAGCAGGAGGCCAGCCGGGCCCAAACGCAATCGGACAAGCTGCGCGACTCGGCTCAGAGCATTGAAGGTGTCGCGCTGTATGGCCACGCAACCCAGCGCCTGCCCCACTTGGTGTGTCTGGGCATCGCCGATGTGGAGCCCCAGGCCGTGCTGATCGCCCTGGACCGGGCCGGGGTGGCCGCTCACTCCGGCAGCTCGTGCGCTTCGGAGTCGCTGGAGCCATCGCCTGTGCTCGAGGCCATGGGCGTGGATGCCCACCACTCACTGCGCCTGTCGGTGGGCTGGTCAACGGTGGACGAAGACGTGGTCGCCGCGGCCGACGCCCTCAAGGAGGCCTTAGCCGACTTGCGTCAGCTCAAGCGCTAACCCAGCCAGTCGAAGAAATCAGCGCCGGCCAGCGCGTTGGATACGCCATTCAGCTCCTCCACATGCAGGAACTCGAACCCGGCCGCCTCGGCGTAGTACCGGTCGACATCGGTATCGCCGATGTGGATGTAGCGGCTGGCCTCGAACTGACTCCGCACCTCGTCCAAGTGGTGCTTGCCCCCCACAAAGTCCACGTCGATTCCGTGGATGTCCCACAGTCGCTGCTGGTCGGAGCGCACCCGGTCGGAGCCGCTGCCGATCACATATCCCCTGGCCTTGGCCTGCCGCATCGCCTCCAGCAAAATCGGCCCCGGCGGATCACCGCACTCCAACGTGCCGTCGATATCAAACGAGATCAGGATGCACAGAGGTTACTGAGTCGGGACTCCAATTGAGAACATCGCCGCGACAAGCGCTGTGGTGACTCAAGCGGAATGAGATGCGGAACGAAATGCAGTCAGCATGCCTGTGCGGCCCTTTTGGGAAACTAGTTTCGGAAAGATATGCAATAAACCTTCCGAAACCAACTCTGTTTCGGAAGGTTAGAATGGTAGTCTTCCGAAATGGCCGCAGATTCGGAAGGCTATTCGGGATTTTCGGTTGAGATCGACTGGAATGGCCGACCGGTCCAAGCGTGGGTCCCGGCTCTTCTTCGAGAGCGCCCCATGGAGCTGTCCGCCTCTGCTGCACGGGCCAGCGAGCGGGCCTGCGCTGCCTTGCGGCTCGCCGACGCCCGGCTGCCCGACCGTTGGGAAGCTATGGCCAGGCTCCTACTGCGCAACGAGGGAGTGGCATCCTCGGGCATCGAGGGGCTGCGCGAGCCCATCGAATCCGTGCTGATTGCGGAGCGAACCAGCGCGGGCGGCACCGCGGGCTGGGTGGCCGCCAACCTGGTAGTGATCGACCGGGCTTTGGAAACCGCCCATGAGCCACTGACCGTCGACGCGCTGCACCGATGGCATCGACAGCTCATGCAGCATGGGAATCTTCCCCCCGACATGGTCGGAGTGTTCCGCCCCGCGATGGGCTGGGTGGGCGGCAGCTCCCCTCTCGACGCGGCCTACGTCCCCCCGCCGCCCGCGGAGATACCGCGGCTGATCGACGACCTGATCGCCTTCGCCAACGCCACCCCCGAAGACCTCGACCCGGTCTCCCACGCGGCGGTGATCCACGCCCAGTTCGAGGCCATCCACCCCTACGGCGACGGCAACGGTCGCCTCGGACGGGCGCTGATCAGCCGAACCCTGCGACGGCGAGAGACCACCGTTCGATCCACCGTCCCCGTCAGCATGGCCATCGTCCGTGACCCCGGCGGCTACCTATCCGGCCTCCGACTCTACGAACAGGGAACCCTCGAACCGTGGGTCAAGTGGTTCGCCG
Source organism: bacterium (assembly GCA_026708015.1). Classification (NCBI taxonomy): domain Bacteria; species bacterium. The sequence goes on along the minus strand of JAPOVT010000048.1, from coordinate 176,093 downwards.
AAACCGCTCAAAGGGCTGCTTCCACCACCCACCAGATCATCGATCAAACCAGCGCGCTACTAGCTCAATGGGAAGAGGCAGTCGCCGATCTGCGAGCCGACCACTCGGCACGAGCGCTGCTCTCCTATCTGCCCGCCCACCCGCTGTTGAGTGCAGGCGACGTCGCCGATCTGCTCGGCACCAGCGAGCGCAGCGCCCGCACCGCCCTGTCTGCGCTCGCCTCCCGCGCCATCCTGTCCCCCATCGACGTACCGACCTCCACCCCCGGCCGCACCCGCCACTGGTTCGCCACCCCCGACCTGTTCCACATCTGGGGCGTTTGAAGGTCGACGACTTCAATCACATTCGGCTGGCTCGGGAGGGAGGACTCGAACCCCCAATATCGGGACCAGAACCCGGTGTGTTGCCAATTACACCACTCCCGAAAGCAGCGGCCAGTGTACTCCCCTATCCCGGCGGAGGGGCAACGCTTTAGAGGCGGTAGCGGGTTGACCTGCGCCTTGCGCCTTCGTTCAGGTTCGTGCCAACTCCCGGCTAGCAATTCAGAGCAATATGACGCTTCTGACTACCATGTCTCGGCAATGACCCCCCCCCCCCCCCCAGGTAGCCATCGGGATGTAATCACCCTTTTGAAGGAGCGGGGGCCAGACAAGCCCCAGCTTCGGGGTCAATTGTTTGAGCGCCTGATAGCCGAGGCGCTGCAAAAGCACCCTGGGGAGTACGGGGAGACTCGCTTCGAGAAGGTTTGGCGCTGGTCGGAGTGGCCCGATCGCCGCAAAAGGGGGTTCGGCCCAGATTGCGGCATCGATCTGGTTGCCGAGCAGAGCGACGACTTCGGCGGCGGGCTGTGCGCTATCCAGTGCAAGGCGTACGAGGACACCTCCACGGTTCCCACCAGCGCGGTGGACTCGTTCTTGGCGGAGTCGGGCACCGACGACTTTTCCGCCCGTCTGCTGGTGGCCACCGGCGGACTGACCGACAACGCTTGGCGAAAGATCGAGAAGGCCACGCCGCGCTGCGAAGTGCTCGACCGGAGCACCATCAACGGTTGGGATGTTCGCTGGGAGGACTTCCTCGACCGGCCTGGGGCCCTCGAATTCAATGCGAAAAGATACGCGCCGCGCCCCTATCAACACGATGCTGTGCGGGCGGTTGTAGAAGGCCTCAACAATTCCGACAGCCGGGGCCAGATGGTCCTGCCCTGTGGCACCGGCAAGTCAGTGGTGGCGCTGTGGATCGCCGAGAAGCTGGCCGGCAAAGGCGGGCGGGTGCTGTGTGTGGTGCCCTCGATTGCCCTGATGGGTCAGACGATGCGCGAGTGGGCCGCGCAGAAGTCGCTCCGCCACCGCTATCTCGGGGTTTGCTCCGATCCCACTTCTGGTCGCCGCTCCGCCAAGAAGGCCGACCTTGCCGACGACCTCACCGAGCTGGCCATGCCGGTAACCACCGATTCCGCCAGGCTCCGCCCAGAACTCGATCGTCTTGCCGATCCCGAAGTCATGGCCGTGGTGTTCTGCACCTACCAATCCCTCCCCAAGGTCGCAGAGAACCAAGAGCAGGGCGCCGCTGAATTCGATCTCATCATCTGCGATGAAGCCCATCGCACAACCGGCGTCGAATCCGCCAAGTTCGAACAGAACACCGGCGAAGACAAATCCGGTTTCCGTATGGTTCACGACAACAACCATGTGAGGGGGCACCGCCGGCTCTATATGACCGCCACTCCACGGGTGTTCACCGAGAAGGCCAAGCAGAAGGCCGAGGCCAATGAAGTCGACAGCTTCTCGATGGACGACGAGACGGTGTACGGCCCCGTGCTCTACAACATGGAGTTCGCAGAGGCTGTCGACAGCGGCTGGCTTTCGGATTACGAGGTGGTGGTCATCGCGGTTTCCGACCGCGACCTGCGCCGCACCTACGAGTCCGACTCCGAGATAAGCCACGCCGATACGGGACTCGCCTTCGACGACTACGTGAAACTGGCCGGCTGCTGGGATGCCCTAGCCGACCCGCTTACGGTCAGCGCGGGCGGCAACCGCCACACCGGACAGATCGACATGGCCAACGACACCCACGCGCGCACTGCCATCGCCTTCACCAACAGGGTCAAGGCGTCGCAGCTCACCGCCGAGATGTGGCCGAAGGTGGTCGAGAACGTGGGAGAGGAAGACCGCGGCCGCGAGTACCTCCAGCTCGACGTGCAGCACGTTGACGGCTCCACCGCGGCTGTCACCCGCCACATGCACATCAGCGCCCTCAGAGACCACCGCAGCGACCCGAACGCCGACCCCCGCCTGTGCCGAGTGGTGACGAATGCCCGAGTCCTCACCGAAGGCGTTGATGTGCCCGCTCTCGATGCCGTCATCTTCTTGGACCGGCGCACCTCCAAGATCGACATCACCCAGGCGGTGGGTCGAGCGATGCGAACCGCGCCCGGCAAAAGACGCGGCTACGTGGTCATTCCGGTGGTCGTGGCCGATGACGAGACCATTTCCTCTGAGTCGGTGTTGAACGGCAGCGACTTCAAAGTGGTGTGGGACGTAGTCCGGGCGCTGCGGTCGCACGACGAGCGAGTCAACTTTTGGGTAAACAACGTCGAGGTGGCCAAGCAGAAGGCTCCCATACGAGTACTCGATCGCACCAAGAGCACAAGCCCCCCGGAGGCCGACGACGAAACCGAGACCAGCACAGGCGTGGGCGAGGCCGTCCAGCTTCAGATGGCCCTCGACGACAAGATCGCCTCCAAGCTGGTAGACGTCTGCGGCGACCGCCAGATGTGGCCCCACTGGGGAAAGATGGCCGCTGACGTTTGTGTGAAGGTCCAGCGACGAGTGCAGGCAGTGCTGCTGGAGTTCCCCGAACTCGCCACCGCATTCGACCGATTCACCACCTCAATGCGGCGCACGGTAGGTCCGCAGATCACCGATGCCGATGCCCAAGAGATGGTGGCTCAACACGTTGTGACCATCCCGGTCTTCGACGCCTTCTTCGAGCGGTCGCAATTCGCCACCCAAAACCCCGTCTCGCAGCAGATCAACCGGCTCCTGGACGAATTCGCCGCCAAAAACATCGCCTTTGAGCACGAGCGACGACCCCTCACTCGGGCTTACGCCCGCATGGCCGATGCCTTCGAGGGCGCGCTTACCGGCGCCCAGAAACTCGACGTTCTTCGCGAGGTGTACGACGGCTTTTTCCAAGCGGCCATGGCCGCCACCGTGAAGCGGCTCGGCATCGTGTACACACCCGTGGAATTGGTCGACTTCGTGCTGCGCTCTGTAGACGCGGTGTGCCGCCAAGAATTCGGAAAAGGCCTCACCGCCGAAGATGTTCACGTGCTCGACCCCTTCACCGGCACCGGCACCTTCATCAACCGCTTGCTCACCTTGAAGGGCGCCAACGGCGAGTACCTGATCCGCAGCGATGATCTGCTCCGCAAATACACCACCGAACTGCACGCCAACGAGATCGTCTTGCTCGCCTACTACATCGCCGCCCTGAAAATCGAAGAAGCTGCCGACGAGAGAGGCGCGTTCGATGGCGTCCACGGCTACACGCCGTTCGAAGGCATCGTGCTCACCGACACGTTTCTCATGGACGACGAGAAAATGCACCAACAGCTCGGCCTCGACCAATACATGGCCGAGAACTCCGACCGAGCCAAGCGCCAGAACAAGGCGCCAATCCAAGTGATCGTGGGCAATCCTCCTTGGTCCGCCGGCCAAAAGTCCGCTGGCGACGACAACCCCAACCTTGAATACGGCCATATCGAAGAACGCGTACGCGACACCTACGGAAAGCGGCACAAGCAGATCACCGGGCGCGGTGCCGGCAAGTCCTCTGGCAATCTCTACGTGGAGGCCATCCGATGGGCCTCCGACCGATTGGCCAATGCAGTCAGCCAGCAAGACTCCGGCAAGGTGTTGGCCTTCATCCACCCCAACTCACTGTCCAACGGCACATCGCTCGCCGGTATGAGGGCCTCACTGCGCGACGAATTCACCGACATCTACGTAGTCAACCTGCTGGGCGACGCCATGAAATCGGGCGATGAGTTCAGGCGTGAGGGCGACAAGATCTTTGGCGCTGGCTCCCGCAACGGCGTACAGATCACCGTGCTCGTCCGCAACCCCGAAAAAGACCCAAACGAGCCAGCCACCCTGCACTACGCAACAGTTCCCGAATACAGCAAGCTCCCTCAGAAGCTCGACTGGCTCGCCACCCTCGACAATGTGACCAGCGACCAGTTCCAGACCGTCCCCATCAACCAGGGCCACGACTGGGTAAACCTCACCGACGGAACCTTCAGCGAACTGGTGTCGGTTTGTGCAATCGGTTCCAGAGGCCGAAGAGAAGACACCGCAATCAAGGACCATGCCTTGGGGCTAGCGACGAACTGCGACGTCTACGTCTACTCGTTCAGCAGACAAGAGCTGATCCGTCGCGTGGAGCAACTCATCGACTCCTACGAAGAGGCTCGAATGCTCTACGAATTGGGCGAGTCCCTGGCTGATGTCACCGAAAACGTTGAACTCGACTCGATCAAGTGGACCGACACCCTCAAGCAGTCGCTCCGCAAGAACGAGGAGATCGTTTTCGACGAGTCCCGCATCCGCGAAGTGCTCTACCGCCCGTTCACCAAACTCTGGCTCTATGAGGACCCCCGCATCCTTTCCTCCGTCAAGACCGTCTCCGCCATGTTCCCGAGAGAGAGAGAGAGAGAGAGAGAGAACACCATCCTCATCGCCTCACCCAACAACAGGGCAATTTTCGGGGCAATCGCCAGCAACTGCCCAATGGATCTCAGCGCCAACGGAACCAACCAACCCACCCGAGCCGTCCCCCGACGGAGACAATCTTGATCTCGGGAACTTCCAACATGACCTTCCAAGCACTGGCCACAGCAACGCTGCCCGATCTGGCCATGATCTCGGGGTCGAGGCAGACAAGGGCACTCCCCCGCCGAGTGCGATGACCCCCCCATCATGGTCAGCAGTCCGTCCAGCCGGACAAGATTCTCGGTCCTCTCAGCCAAGCCAATCAGCGACCTCAACACACTCGATGGAGGATGCAGGATCATCCCAAGGCGGACCAGAGATGGAATGCAGTCTTGATAGCGGGGCCGTCGAATATGGCGATCTTCGGGGTGCTGGCGACGGGATCGCTGCCCGACCTGCACTTGATGGGGCCGGGCCAGCAAACCCGGGCAATGCCCAAACAGAGGCGATCCTGTTGAGCAGCCCGTCGAACCGCACCAGGTTCGCGGCATTGGCCACAGGCCTGCTGTCCGACCTGCACGCTGTTGATCCCGCAAACCGAGTCATCCCCCGACGCAAATGACCGACAACGCCCCCACCCTTGGCCTCAGCCTGCCCAGCCCGGAACCCGCCGACACTGACAACATCACCGACTGGTGCCTGGAGCAGTTCCATGCCCGCTACGGCAGCCACATCACCAAAGACGACATCTGGGAGTACCTCTATGGGGTGATGCACGCACCCGACTGGCGGGAGCGGTACAAGCACGACCTCCAGCGCAACCTGCCCAGGGTGCCCCTCGCCCCCGACTTCGAGGCGTTTAGGGCCGCGGGACGGGCGCTCATGGACCTGCACGTCAACTATGAGACTGTCGACGAGCACCCCGTGGTCTGCCTGGTGGACGGCCAGCCCGACGAGGGCGAAGCCGACCCCGCCGCCTACCGCATCGAGACGAAGATGCGGTGGGCCAAACAAGGCAAGGAGACCGACCGCTCAACGTTGGAGATCAACCCTCGCTGCCTGCTCATCGACATTCCTGAGGAGGCTCACGAATACACCGTGTCGGGCCGCACACCGCTCGACTGGGCCATCGACAGCCTCCGCCACAAGCACGACAAGCCCAGCGGCATCACTGACGATCCCAACGGATGGCACGCCTGGGCCGACGAACCCTTCAACCTCATCCGACACCTCCGCCGCCTCATCCACCTCTCCGTCGAGACCGCCCGAATCGTCAACAGCCTCCCACCCTCACTGCCCCCATCCACCTAGTTCCGCTGGCCAGCCTTCCAAGGGAAATATCCAAATTTTCTTTGAAAAGTGCGGCAGGATGGGCTTAATCAGGGGGTAGTTGTCACTGGTGGGGTGTAAGATTACATGCATGGATTTAGGGCCATCTACCAGGGGCAACAGCAGTAGAGCTGCGGCCGGCGGGAACGCTGGGTGCGGGGCTGCGGTGTGCGTTCCCGCGGTGGATTTGGCGGCGCTGTCTGAGTCTGATTTGTCTCAGCGCCTCGTAGATTTGGGCCAGGCCGAGTCGACTATTTCGGCCTTGAAAGCCAAGACGCTGTTGGCGCTGTCTGAGCGATCGGGCCAAGGTGCGGCTCGCCAAGCCGCCGTGGAGACCCTGGGCGCATCCAACAGCCAAGCCCGCAAAGAGCTAATGGACGCGGAACGGCTATCCAAAGCAGCCGAGACGGCCGAGGCGCTGCAAGCCGGTGAAATACCCGCTGATCATGCCAAGCTGATCGCCCGAGCCGCCTCTGAAGGACCGGTGGACGAAACCGCGCTGGTCGAGGCGGCCAAGACCGAAGACTTCGGGCAGTTCACCCGAACGGTGCGCGACCACCAAACCGAACAAGCCTCCGACGGCGGCAGGTCATTGAGAGACCGGCAACTCCAAAAGCGCAACTTCGGCATCCGCAAGTCGCCGCAAGATGGCATGTACGACGTGTACGGACGTTTCGACCCCGAGGCAGGCAACAGGATCGAGGCCGCGCTAGCCGCTCAGGAGCGCAGAATCCGAACCCAGCAAGACGGCGCCACAGAATCCACATTCGGCCAGCGGATGGCCGATGCCCTCGAACACCTAGTCTGCGCCGAGGCCGAGAACCGGCGCCCGCAGGGCACCAAGCTGATCCTGACCGCCAGCTGGGACCAGATCAGCCAGCAGATGGCCGATGCCCGCCTGCTCGACGGAACCCCGCTGACGAAAGCAGAAACGCTGAGGCTGGCCTGCGACGCCGACTTGCTTCCCAGCGTGTTCGACACGAAGTTCCAGACCCTCGATGTGGGCCGCAAAGCCCGCTCGGCCACCGAAGCTCAGCGGGCCGCCCTCATAATCCGCGATAAGCACTGCGTCGGCTGCGGCAAATCCGCCGTGTGGTGCGAAGCCCACCACATCGTCTCCTGGCAACAAGGCGGCCCCACCGACCTGGACAACCTCGTTTTGGTCTGCACCGCCTGCCACCACGACATCCACGACCGAAACTGGGCAGTCGTGAAGTGCTCCTACACCGGGAAATACGAACTCCAACCCATGCTCGATCCCGACCCCTTCAGCCCCGACCCCGATAGCTGCTGCCAAACCGGATACCACAACAAACCCCCACCCGGAACGCTCGGGTCACGAGAACCCCTGCTACTCGGCGCGGCTTGAACCCGCGGTTGCCCAGCATGGCAAACCGAACTCTGTTGATTGGTCGCAGCGCGCCCGACTGGGTATTGCAGCTCTAGAGGCGGGTGCGGGCTGCTCGCAGGCGGCGGAGGACTTCTTCGCGGGTGAGGTGGTGGACCATGGGCTCGAAGAGCGGGGGGCCTACTGAGCGTCCGGTGACAGCGACCCTGACGGGGGCCTGGGACTTGGAGCGGTTGACGCCAAGGGCCTCCCCTACTGCGAACACCGCGTCCTTGACGGTGTCGGGATCCCAGGAGCAGTCGGCCAGCGCGGCGATGGTTCCGTCGAGGATCTCGGCTGAGGCCTTGCCCCGTACTACGGCCTTGTCCCATGACGCCTCGTCCATGGGTGGGTCGGGGCAGAACAGCCAGTCCACCTGGGGCACGATTCCGTCGAGCGTGCGCAGCTTCTCTTGTACTAGCGGGGCCATGGCGACCACGACGTCGGGGCGATAACGCTCGGCGGGCCACGGCACCGGGCCGGATTCCAGATAGGGGGCCAGCGCGGCCAGCAACTCTTCGAGGTCAAGCTCTCTGAGGTACACCCCGTTGAAGTGCTCCAGCTTGGCCAGGTCAAAAAACGCCGGCGCCTTGTTCACGTCCTCCAGCCGGAACTGCCCGATGATGTCGGCCATGGGCCTGATCTCCACCCCGTCGCGCGGCCCCCATCCCAATAGCGCCAGGTAGTTCGCCATGGCCGAGGCCAAGAAGCCCCGCCGCCGGTAGCTCTCCAGCGACACGTCGTCGCGGCGCTTGGACAGCTTTTTGCGCTGCTCGTTCACCAGAAGGGGCAGGTGGGCGTAGATCGGCGGAGTCGCTCCCAGCGCCTCGGCCACCAGCACGGCCCGAGGGGTGCTCGACAGCAGATCCTCGCCCCGGATGGCGTGGGTGATGGCCATGTCAGCATCGTCCACCGCGTTGGCCAGCACGAACGTGGGCGAGCCATCGGAGCGCCAGATCACGAAATCGCCTAGTTGGGCGTGGTCCACGGCCACCTCGCCCCGGACCACGTCGTCGATCACCGTGGTGCCTTCGGGGGTCCTGAACCGCACCGCCCGGCCCTCGGCCATCTCGGTGCCAGTCAGCTCGTTGTCGTCGGCGTCGCACAGGTAGGCCTGGCTGTTGTCCAGGAGTTGCTGCACTGCCTCCCGGTGACGGTCCCGACGCTCCGACTGGTAGAACGGCCCCTCGTCGTAGTGGATGCCCAACCACTCCAGATACTCGAAGATGGCGTCGGTCAACTCGGGGCGATTGCGGCTCTCGTCGGTGTCCTCTATCCGCAACACCATGGTCCCGCCGACAGAGCGGGCGTACAGCCAGTTGAACAGCGCCGTCCGAGCCGAGCCGACATGGAGATATCCGGTGGGCGACGGGGCGAACCGGACTCGCGGCAGGTTGTCGCCCACTGGGGTTTCGGGCCGGGAGCCAGACGAGCCACCGGTCGAAGGGTCAGCCGGGCTCACCGGCTGATGCCGACCGCGAGCAGTTCGTCTCTGTTGTTGAGGCAGGCGGCCTCCACCTCGCCGGGCGTCATCCGCAGAGCCGCCTCCGAAACCAGGTCCACTAACTGCCGGGCCTCGGCGTAGTGGTGGGGATGGCTGATGCCGCCGAACAGCTCCTTGCGCCACGCCACCAGCGCCTCATCGGGGACGGGGGGCAGGAAACCGAACACCCGAAAGGCAACCTCCAGATCGGCAGCCACTGGCGCCCGACCAAAGCAGGCCGCCCGCTTCAACGCCACCCCCACGCAGCCGGCGATGGCATCGGCGGCGTGCTCTCCGGGGCCCAGCAGCAAATCGCTCTCGAAGCGACGGGCCAGGCGCAGGGCGTAGCCCTGATCGGGTCCGGGCACGCCCAATCCGGCGCCCATCGGCTGGCCGTCGGTCAGCTCAGCGGGCCGATCAGCCAACCAGGGCTGGGGTCGACGAGGCGGCGACACATAGTGCCGGTCGGCCACTGCGGTCTCGTTGGGGACATAGTCAGGCGCGGCCATTGCTACTCCTTGCTTTGATTGTTGGCTCCGTCTTCGCTGTGCAAGAGCCCGAACACCAGGCTGTCCACCAGGGCCTGCCAACTGGCTTCCACGATGTTGGTGGACACGCCGATGGTGGTCCAAACCCGGTCGCCGTTGGTGGAGTCGATGATCACCCGGGTCACCGCCGCGGTCCCCGCCGCGGTGTCAAGCACCCTCACCTTGTAGTCGATGAGAGCAATTGATCGGAACGCCGGGTAGCGGTCGCCCAGGGCCAGCATTAGCCCAGCATGCAAGGCATTGACCGGTCCGTTCCCCTCCCCGGTGGCCACGATGCGCTCGCCTCCTACGTGGAGCTTCACCGTGGCCTCGGTGTCCATCTCCACTGCCACTTCGTTCCAAGCCCGGGCGCCGGTGCCCGACCGGTGCTCGGTGGAAACTCTGAACGACTCCAACTCGAAGTACGGCTGCGTCCATCCCGACGCCGCCCGCATCAACAGCTCCAAAGAGGCGTCGGCCACCTCGAAGTGGTAGCCGGCATGCTCCAGCTTCTTGAGGGTGTCCACGATCTCGCCGACGGCCTTGCCGTCGAGGTCGAGTCCCAATTCCTCGGCCTTGAGCTCCACCGTCGAGCGTCCGGCCATCTCCGACACCACGAAACGGGTTCCGTTGCCCACCGCGGCCGGTTCGATGTGCTCATAGGCATCGGGACGGCGGGCGATGGCACTGGTGTGGAGGCCGGCCTTGTGGGCGAACGCCGACGACCCCACATAAGCCTGCTGGGGGTCGGGCGGGAAGTTCACCAGCTCAGCAACGTGGTGCGACACCGCGGTGAGCCGCTCCAGCCGATCGGGGGGAACGGTCTCCACCCCCATCTTGAGGCTGAGGTTGGCAATGATGGGCACCAGGTTGCAATTGCCGGTGCGCTCGCCATAGCCGTTGATGGTTCCCTGCACCTGGGTGGCCCCGGCCCGCACTCCAGCAAGGGCGTTGGCCACCCCGCACCCGGTGTCGTCGTGGAGGTGGACCCCCACCGGAGTGTCCAGATAGTCGACCACTGCGCCCACGATGTCCTCCACCCGAGCGGGCAGCGAGCCTCCATTGGTATCGCACAGCACCAGCCGATCGGCGCCGGCCACCGCGGCCGCCTCTAGCACCGCCAAGCTGTACTCCTGGTTGTTCTGGTAGCCGTCGAAGAAATGCTCGGCGTCGAAGAACACCCGCATGCCGTTCTCCCTCAAGAACCGCACCGAGTCGGCCACCATGGCCACTCCTTCGTCGAGGGTGGTCCGCAGAGCTTCGAGTACGTGGTAGTCCCAGCACTTTCCCACAATGCAGGCCACTTCGGTGCCGGAGGCCACCAGATTGGCCAAGGTCAGATCATCGTCAGTGCGCCCCTTCACCTTTCGGGTAGAGCCGAAGGCCACCAGGGTGCTGGTCTTCAGGTCCAACTCGTCGAGGGCCCGGGCGAAGAACTCGTCGTCTTTGGGATTGGAGCCGGGCCAGCCGCCCTCGATGTAGTGGACACCGAGATAGTCGAGCTGGCGGGCAATGCGGAGCTTGTCCTCCACGGTGAGGGAGATGCCCTCGAGCTGGCTCCCGTCGCGAAGGGTGGTGTCGTAAATCTCTACCGCGGCGGGCAGGGGCCGGGATCCGGCCGCCTCAGCGGTCGACATGCTCGTTCCAATGCCGGTACTGGGCTTGTCGGCCCCGCACCGCGTCCTGGAACACCTCTTGGATCTTGCGGGTTATCGGACCGGGGTCACCGATCTCGCGGTCGTCGACCGACCGGATGGGAACCACCTCGGCCGCGGTGCCCGACAAGAAGGCCTCGTCGGCCAGATACAGGTCGCTGCGCAGCAGGTTGTCGGCCACATAGGGAATGCCCAGGTCGGAGGCCATGGTGCGGATGGCGTCTTGGGTGATGCCCTCCAACGCCCCCACCGAGGTGGGCGGGGTGACGATGGTGCCATCGCGTACCACGAACAGATTCTCCCCGGTACACTCGCTCACAAAGCCCTGGGGCGACAGCAGAACCGCCTCGTCGTAGCCGGCCTTCACCGCCTGCACCTTGGCGAGCTGGCTGTTGATGTAGTGCCCGCAGCCCTTGGCCGCGGTGGGCATGGAGTTGGGGTCGTGGCGCTGCCAGGAGCTGACCATGAGCCGCACCCCGTTGCGAATTCCCTCGTCCCCGAGATATGCGCCCCACGGCCACACGGCGATGGCCACGTTCACCTGGCAGGGCAGCGGATTGAGCCCCATCTCGCCATATCCCAGATAGGCCAGAGGGCGGATGTAGCAGCTCATCATGTTGTTGACCCGCACGGTCTCTTTGGTGGCGGCCACCAGCTCGTCCACGGTGTAGGGGATGTCGATTTGGAGGATCTTGGCACTGGCGAACAGGCGACGGATGTGGGGGGTGAGCCGGAACACCGCCGCGCCCTCGTCGGTCTCATAGGCCCGGATGCCCTCGAAGACGCCGTTGCCGTAGTGGAGCGTGTGGGTGAGCACATGCACAGTGGCGTCGGCCCAGTCCACCAGCTCGCCGTCCATCCACACCTTCTCCGTGGTCTCGATTGGCATCGTGCTCAGTTCCTTTCTGCGGGCATAGCCTCGATCATTCGGGGCTCACACCCTCTCTGCAATGGCGTCGCCGATCTCGGTGGTGGTCCCGTATTGAGTTGTGGGGTCGGCACAGGCGGCCCGAATCCGGTTGGCTGCGTCGGTCTCGCCCAAGAACTCAACCATCATTGCGGCCGACAAAATCGCGGCGGTGGGGTTGGCCCGGCCGGTCCCCACAATATCGGGTGCTGAGCCATGCACCGGCTCAAACATCGACGGCCCGGTGCGATCGGGGTTCAGGTTGGCCGAGGCGGCCAGCCCGATACCCCCGGAGACCGCGCCGCCCAAGTCGGTGAGGATGTCGCCGAACAGGTTGTCGGTCACGATCACGTCGTAGCTCTTGGGGTCTTCCACGAAGTAGATGCAGGCCGCGTCCACATGGTTGTAGGCGGTGGCCACGTCGGGATACTCCTCGGCCACCTCGTTGAACGCCCGCTCCCAGAGGTCTCCGGCAAAGGTCAAAACGTTGGTCTTGTGTACCAAGGTGAGGTGGCGCCCCGGGCGGCTGCGGGCCAGCTCGAAGGCGTAGCGAACACAGCGCTCAACACCGAACCGGGTGTTCACCGAACCCTGCGTGGCCACCTCCTGGGGGGTGTGGCGGCGCAGGAACCCGCCCTCGCCGGCGTAGGTGCCCTCGGTGTTCTCCCGGATCACCTCGAACTCGAAGGAGCCGTCGGGCGCCCGAAACGGGCGGCGGTTCACGTAGAGGTCGAGTTCGAAGCGCATCCGCAGCAGCAGCCCCCGCTCGATCACCCCGGGGGGCACGTCGGGGGTGCCCACCGCCCCCACATACAGGGCGTCCAACCCCCGCCACTCGTCCATAATCTCGTCGGTCAGCACAGTGCCGTCCCGCAAGTAGCGGGCGCCGCCGAGGTCGTAGGGCACCGTGTCGAGTTCCACGCCAGCCGCGTCCAGCACCTTCAGGCCCTCGGCTACAACCTCGGGGCCGATGCCGTCGCCGCCTAGTACTCCGATCACGTGGGCCATGGCCCATCAGAATACGAATACAGCCTCCCCCAAAGCGAACACTAAACTGGTCCGCTATGCCGGAAACCCATGAGCTGTCCCAGACGGCATACGACCGCCTGCGGGCTGAGTTCGAACAGCTCACCACGGTCGGACGGGTTGACATCGCCCGGAAGATCGAAGCGGCCCGCGAGTTGGGAGACCTGAGCGAGAACGGCGACTACCACGCGGCCAAAGACGAACAGGGCAAGATGGAAACCCGCATCGCCCAGCTCAGCGCGCTGTTGAACAACTGCCAGATCGTCGAAGCGGGCGACGGAACAACGGTGGCGGTGGGCTCGGTGGTCACCGTGGCCTACGACGGCGATCCCGATGACGTGGAGACCTATCTGGTGGGATCGATCGAGGAGCGCCACGACGGACTCGACGTGATCTCCCCGGCCTCTCCGATGGGAGCGGCCATTATCGGGGCGGACGTCGGCGACACCGTGTCGTTTGAGAGTCCCGCCGGCGGGACTCTGTCGGTTCAAATCGTGTCCCTTGAGCAGTAGCGGCGCAACGGCAGTGCCATCGCCCTACCCCGACGAGTTGGTCGGGGATTTGCCATGAGCAGTAGCGGCGCGCCGATCGGCCCCAGCTTGCCGCCGGGCGAGTCAATCGACCTGCCCGGTCGGGGGCAGGTGTTCGTTCGACGGGCCGAGGGTCCGCCGGGCTCTCCCACCGTCATGCTGCTGCACGGCTGGACAGTGACCGCCGACCTGAACTGGTACCCGGCCTTCCAGCCCATTTCACAGCGGGCCTCCGTGGTGGCTTATGACCACCGGGGCCACGGCGACGGCCTCTCCACCCGGCGCTTCAGGTTCGCCGACTGCGCCTCCGACGTTTTGGCCGTGGCCGATGCTGTGGGCATCGACCGCTTCGTGTGCGTGGGCTACTCCATGGGCGGCGCCATCGCGCAACTGGCCGCTCGATCTGCTCCCGACCGGATCACCGGGCTGGTGCTGGGCGCCACCTCCACCAGCTTCCGAGGCCGGGGATTGCGGGCCATCCGCTTCTCGCTGCTTCCGGTGGTGGCCGCCGCCTCCCGTCTGGCTCCCGTGAAGCTGCGGTACTGGGGCTGGGAGCAGACCGTGTTCAACGTCATCGGCAGCAACATCAGCCGATGGGCCCAGACCGAGGTGCTCAAGGGCGACCCCCAAGCGATGCTCGATGCCGGCACCGAGCTGTTCAACTTCGATTCCTCGGACTGGATCGCCGAGCTGCCCATGCCCATCGCCCAAGTCCGCACCCTGGGCGACAACGTGGTGCCCGACTATCTCCAACAAGAGCTGGGCGACGCCATCGCCGACATCAGCGTCTTCTCCTATCGGGGTGGCCACGCGTCGGTGGTCACCGACTTCGACAGCTTCTGGGACTGCCTGAGCAAGGCGCTGGACTCTGTGGGCGTGTCGGCCAGCTCAGAAACTGGGAGCTCTGTTGCCCTCGATCCATCGTCTTCTGAGACCAGCCGATAGCCTCAGATCAACCCCGCTAGCCGCGAGAAACCGGAGCGCACATGGGCCGAACCCTCAGTGAAAAAGTCTGGGACCGACACGTCGTTCACCAAGCCGAGGGCGAGCCCGACCTGCTGTTCATCGACCTGCACCTCATCCACGAGGTGACCTCGCCGCAGGCATTCGACGGCCTCCGCATGAACGGCCGGACGGTGCGGCGGCCCGACCTCACGGTGGCCACCGAAGACCACAACGTGCCCACCGACAACATCGCCTGGCCCATTGCCGATCCCATCTCCCGCCAGCAAGTGGAGACGCTGCGGACCAACTGTGAGGAATTCGGCATCACCCTGTACCCGATGGGAAGCCCCGGCCAGGGAATCGTGCATGTGATCGGGCCGGAAATGGGCCTCACCCAGCCGGGCATGACCATCGTGTGCGGCGACAGCCACACCTCCACCCACGGAGCGTTCGGGGCGCTGGCCTTCGGCATCGGAACCAGCGAGGTGGAGCACGTGCTGGCCACCCAGACCCTCCCCCAGCAGCGCCCCGGCACCATGTCGGTGACGGTGGACGGCACCCTGCCGATGACCTGCACGGCCAAGGACGTGATCTTGGCCATCATCGGGCGCATCGGCACCGGCGGGGGTATCGGCTCGGTGATCGAATACCGGGGGTCGGTCATCCGCTCGCTGTCGATGGAAGGGCGCATGACGGTGTGCAACATGTCTATCGAGGCCGGCGCCCGAGCGGGGCTGATCGCCCCCGACGACACCACGTTTGAATATCTCCAGGGGCGGCCGGGAGCACCCGCGGGACCAGCGTGGGAGGCCGCTTTGGCCGATTGGCGCAGCCTGGCGACCGACGATGACGCCGCTTTCGACAAGGAAGTCCATATCAACGGATCGGAATTGGTCCCCCATGTGTCGTGGGGAACCAATCCTGGCCAAGTGGCCCCCATCAACAGCACCGTGCCCCACCCCGACAGCTTTGCCGAGGCCAGCGGGCGGGATGCGGCCGCCCGGGCGCTCGACTACATGGGCCTCGAGCCCGGAACCCTGCTGAAGGAGATCCCGGTGGACACCGTGTTCATCGGCTCGTGTACCAACAGCCGCATCGAAGACCTGCGCATCGCCGCCTCGGTGGTGGAGGGCCGCCGGGTGCGTTCCGGCGTGCGCACCTTCGTGGTTCCCGGCTCGGGTGCGGTCAAGGCCCAAGCCGAGGCCGAGGGCCTGCACGAGGTGTTCAAAGCCGCCGGGTTCGACTGGCGGGAGCCGGGTTGCTCCATGTGTTTGGCCATGAACCCCGACAAGCTGGCCCCCGGCGAGCGGTGCGCCAGCACATCCAACCGCAACTTCGAGGGCCGCCAGGGCAAAGGCGGGCGCACTCATCTGGTGTCGCCCGCGGTTGCCGCCGCCAGCGCGGTGGCCGGCACCTTCGCCACCCCAGGAGATCTGTCATGAAGCCAGTGCGAGTGATCACCGCCACTGCGCTGCCGCTGGACCGCAGCGACGTGGACACCGACCAGATCATCCCCAGCGACTGGCTCAAGCGGGTGGAGCGCACCGGCTTCGAGCAAGGGCTGTTCTCGGAGTGGCGCGAAGACCCTGATTTCGTGCTCAACGATCCCCGCTTCGCCGATGCCCGCATCCTGGTGGCCGGCCCCAACTTCGGCACCGGCTCCTCTCGGGAGCACGCGGTGTGGGCCATCCAGCAGTACGGCTTCGAGGCGGTCATCTCCCCCCGATTCGGCGACATCTTCCGCAACAACTCCACCAAGAACGGCCTGGTCCCCGTGCAGGCGAGCGAAGACATGGCCCGCACGCTGCTCGACGCGGTAGCCGACAACCCCTCTATCGAGATCACTGTTGACGTCGAACAGCTCACCGTGTCAGCCCCAGCCGCCGGTGTGAGCGCCGACTTCCCCCTCGACGGCGCCGTTCAGCACCGCCTGCTGGAGGGCCTCGACGACATCGGACTAACCCTGGCCCACACCGACGCCATCGACGCCTTCGAGGCCGCCCGCCCCACCTGGATGCCGTCGCTGGCCTAGATTGATCCCATCGAAAAATTTTTTCGAATTGCTGGGAACCAACCTGTCGGATCAGGCCGTCTTAGTTGCATGCTGAAGATCCGTAAAACCGCACTTGTTCTGTCTGCAATGGTCGTGTCCCTGGCTTTGCTGGCCGCGGCCTGTTCGTCTGATTCTGCTGACACGCCGGGGATCACCGGTGGAGTCAGCGGCACCGCCGCGGACGAAACCCCTGGAGAGGTGACGGGCGAGACTGACGGGACGCCGGTGCCGACGGTGGTACTGGACGACATCGAGCTGCTGTCGGCGCTGCGGAGCTTCGGCGACTGCTCCACGCTGCTCGATTACCTGCGGACCGAGACCATCGCCCGGGTAGGTCCCTACGGCCTCGACGACGGCCCCCGTTTCGGGATTCCCGAGCCATTCGCTATCCAGGAAGCCGATATGATGGCCGACGACTCCGCCGCCCCGGCGGCCGAGTCGGCCGAGTCGGCGCCAGCCAGCAGCAGCGACGGCGACTTCTCCTCCACCAACGTGCAGGTGGCCGGGGTGGACGAGCCCGACATCATCAAGACCGACGGCAACCGCATTCTGGCCGTGACCCAGGGCCGGCTGCACTATGTGGACGTCTCCAGCGACCAGCCCCGGTACCTGGGCAGCGTAAACCTGACATCGGAATCATCCTGGGGCTGGGGCCAGGAGATCTTCATCCGGGGCGACCGGGCCATGGTGTTCTCCACCAGCCACTCCGAGGGGCTGGAGCCGGTTGCGGCCCACGACATCGAGGGCGATCACGTCATGGCTGAGGATGTGATCTTCCGCGGCAACCCGGTGGCGCTCATCCAAGAGATCGACCTGTCCAACCCGGGATCCATGGAGGTGGTGTCCGAACTCCGAGTGGAGGGCAGTTACCTGAGCGCCCGCTCGGTGGGCGACGTGGTGTGGATGTCGATGTCGAGCTACCCGGCGCAGTTCCAGTTCGTGTACCCCAGCGGCCCGGACGCTGAAGAGGCCGCTGAGCGGGCCAACAAGGAGATCGCCGCCACTGCCGGGCTGGGGGCATGGCTTCCGGCCTATCGATTCGACGGGCCCGGCGGCACCCGGGCCGGTCTGCTGCCCGCGTGCGAACAGCTCTACACCCCCGCTGAGTTCTCCGGGTTCACCGTGCTGTCGGTGCTGAGCTTCAATCTGGACGAACCGCTGGGCACCGGCGATGCCGCCTCGGTGCTGGCCGACGGCCACACGCTGTACGGCTCGGGCCAGTCGCTCTATCTGGCCTCCAGTACGCCGGTGTGGGCCGAGCCAGTGAATGACGGAGACACAGTCAGCATCTCGGCGCCGACGGAGTGGACCACTGTCGTACACAAGTTCTCGGTGTCGACCGACGGCCCGGCCCGCTACGAGGCGTCGGGCACGGTGGAGGGCCATCTGCTCAACCAGTTCTCCATGGACGAGCACAACGACTACTTCCGGGTGGCCACCACCATCGGCGAACCGTGGGATACTGAGACCTCTGAGAGCCAAGTTGTGGTGCTCGAACAGCAAGGCCGACGGCTCATCGAGATGGGCCGCGTCGACAACCTGGGCCGGGGCGAGCGCATCTTCTCGGTTCGCTTCGCGGGCGATATCGGCTACGTGGTCACCTTCCGCCAGGTCGATCCGCTCTATGTGATCGACCTGGCTGATCCCACTGCCCCTTCGGTGGCTGGCGAACTGAAGATCCCCGGCTTCTCCACTTACTTGCACCCCATCGGCGATGGCCTCCTCATCGGCGTGGGCCAAGACGCCGACGACACCGGTCGCACCCGCGGCACCAAGGTTTCGCTGTTCGACGTGAGCAACCCGGTCGCCCCGTCGGAGTTGGACGTGATCGTGTTCCCCGACGCCCACAGCGAGGCCGAGTGGGACCACCGGGCCTTCTTGTACTGGGACCCCGAGGAAATGGTGGCCATCCCCCTCACCCGATACGACTACGAAGGCGACGACGATTTCTTCGGCGCAGTGGCCCTGCGGGTGAACCGCGATGGCGTGGCCGAACTCGGCCGAGTGTCACACCAGGAGCAGCAGATCGTGTTCGAAGGCTGCCATCCGGTGAACAACGAGGACGTTGGGCGTTACTACGGGGGCGAGAGCATCGCCCGAATCTGCCCCCTCGACGCCCCCGACCGCTACGGCAACACGGACTGCGAGCCCGTCAAGCCTGAATGGGCCCGGGAAGATTTCCCCTCGATCGACATCGCCGACGACGAGAAGCTGATCATCTGCTGGATCTGGACCCCGCCCATCCAGCGACTGTTAGTGATCGGCGACACCCTCTGGACCATGTCCGAGTACGCCCTTCAAGCCAACGACCTCAACTCATTCGCCTACCAGGATCAGTTCGAGCTGAAGTCAAACTGAGGGGCTATCCCAACCCGGCACAAGCCCGATTCAACGCACTCACAATGGCCCGCATGGAGGCCGTGGTGATGTCGGTGTGGATGCCGCAGCCCCACAGCTCGCGGCCCTCCACTAAAAGCTCGATGTAGGCCACCGCTTCGGCGTCGGTCCCGCCGCCCCGGGCGTGCTCGTGGTAGTCCACCACCTTGATCGGCGTGTCGATGATCTCGTTCAGCCCGGTCACGAACGCGTCTAACGATCCGGCTCCCTCGCCGTGGACCACCACCTGGTCTTCCCCGGCGGTCAGTCGGGCGGTGACCACGGTGCGGTCGGCCCCCCGGGCATTCTGGGCCGACTCATAGCCGTTCAGCCGGTAGGGCTCGTCCAAACCGAGGTACTCGGTGGCGAACTCGCTGTGGATCTGGTCGGCGGTGATCTCCTCGCCGGTGTCCTCGGCGATCTGCTGGATGACCCGGCTGAACTCGATCTGCATCCGCCGGGGCAGGTCAAGCTGCACTTCGGCCTGGAGCAGGTACGACACCCCGCCCTTGCCCGACTGGCTGTTCACTCGCACCACGTCTTGGTAGGTGCGGCCCACGTCTTTGGGGTCAATAGGGATGTAGGGCACCTCGAACAGGGTCTGGCCGGTCTCCTCCATGGCCTCGAACCCCTTCTTGATGGCGTCTTGGTGCGATCCCGAGAAGGCGGTGTACACCAGATCGCCCACATAGGGGTGGCGAGGATGGATGGGGAGTTGGTTGCAATCCTCGGCCACCCGGCGCAGCCCGTTGATGTCGGAGATGTCCAGCTCGGGGTCCACCCCCTGGCTGAACAGGTTCATGGCCAGGTTCACCACATCCACGTTGCCGGTGCGCTCGCCGTTGCCGAACAGGGTGCCCTCCACCCGGTCGGCGCCGGCCATGAGCCCGAACTCGGCCGCGGCCACCGCGGTGCCCCGGTCGTTGTGGGGGTGCAGGCTCAGCACGATGCGGTCACGGCGGGCCAGGTTGCGGTGCATCCACTCGATCATGTCGCCGTAGATGTTGGCGGTGGACATCTCCACGGTGGCCGGCAGGTTGATAATCACCGGCTTGCCATGGCCGTCGGCCAGAATCTCCACCACCTCATCGCACACCCGCTTGGCGAAGGGCAGCTCGGTGCCGGTGAACGACTCGGGCGAGTACTCGTAGAACACGTCGGTGTTGGGCACCTGCGGCTCCAGCGAACGGCACCACTCCGCCGCCTGGGTGGCGATTTTGGTGATGCCGTCCATGTCCAACCCGAACACCACCCGGCGCTGGACGGTGGAGGTGGAGTTGTACAGGTGGACGATGGCATCGGCGGCGCCGTCGATGGCCTCATAGGTGCGCTCGATCAGCTCTTGGCGGGCCTGGGTGAGCACTTGGATGCGCACGTCGGAGGGGATGGCCTTCTGCTCGATGATCTCTCTCACGAACCGGAAGTCGGTCTCCGACGCGGAGGGGAAGCCCACCTCGATCTCCTTGAACCCGGCCTCCACCAGGGCGGTGAACATCTTCCACTTCCGCTCGGGGTTCATGGGCTCGATGAGGGCCTGATTGCCGTCGCGCAAGTCCACCGAGCACCACCGGGGCGCGCCGGTGAGCACCGCGTCGGGCCAGATCCGGTCGATCAGCTTGACCGGATCGAACGCCTGGTACTTGTGGATCGGCATTCCCGACGGCTGTTGGGGGTGTAATCCGGTTTTCATCACATGGCCTCTATTGGAGTTGACTCACGAAAAAACCCCCTGCCCTTGCGGGATCAGGGGGGTCGGGGCGAGCACCTCTGGGTGCTCGCCCTACAAGAGCAGCAGGTGGGTGTGGATGCGGCTCATCGGGACAACTCTACGCTGAAGCACGGGGGTTTACCAAACATGCCGAGGCTGCTAATCGGCTGGAGCCAGGCCCAAGTAGCGGGCCGACTGCACTCCGTCGATGGCCACCAGCGCCTCGGCCACTGCCTTGGGCACCGGCTGGGAGGTAGCGATCACCATAGAAGCCCCTTCCCCGGTTGGTGCCCTACCCACGTTCATGTCGTTGATATTGATCCCCGCGTCCCCCAGCAGTGTGCCCACCGCGCCGATCACTCCGGGATAGTCGTCGTTGGACAGCAAGATCATGTGATCGGCGGGCGGCATGTGGATGGCGTGGTCGTCGGCGAGCACCAACACCGGCTCTTGGCGAGCGCCGGTCAGCCGCCCGCCCAGGCTGTGGCCCGCGCCTCGCAGAGTGAGCAGGTTCACGTGTTCTTTGGAGGTGGGCGTGCTTGTTGCCCGCACCTCCATGCCCTTCTCCTTGGCCATGTCCATCGCGTTCACATAGCTGACCTGCATATCCGACACCGCGCTCAGCAACCCCTTCACCACCGACATCACCGCCACCGTGTTGTCGGGCTTGCCGATCTCCCCGATGAGCTCCACCTCCAGCACCTCGGGCAGGCGATCGCACAGGTTTCCGAACAAACGACCCAGCTGCTCCGCCAGCGGCAGATAGGGTCGCAGCACGTCGGGAACGTTCTTGGCCGGGACATTGACCGCCGCGGGCACGAATTCTCCGGTCAGTGCCAACATCACCTGCTCGGCAATGGCGTCGCCCGCTTTGCTCTGGGCCTCTTCGGTGCTGGCCCCCAGATGGGGGGTGACCACCACCGAGTCAAGGTCGAACAGCGGTGATTCAGTGATGGGCTCGCCGTCGAACACATCCAGGGCCGCCCCGGCGATGCGCCCCGAAGCCACCGCTTCGGCCAAGTCGGCCTCGTCCACAATGCCGCCGCGCGACACGTTCACGACCCGCAGGTTTGGCTTGGCCAGCTTCAAGAGCTCAGAGTTGATAAGCCCGATGGTCTCTGGCGTGCGGGCCACGTGGATGGTGATGAAATCCGACTGGGCCACTAGCTCCTCCAGCGACACCAGCGCCATCACGCTGTGAAGAGCCATCTCTTCGGACACGTAGGGGTCGCTGGCGATGACCCGCATGGCGAACCCGATGGCCCGCTCGGCTACCAGCCGGCCGATGCGGCCCAGCCCGATGATGCCCAGCGTCTTGTCGCTCAGCTCGATGCCCTCCCAGCGCCCGCGCTCCCAGCGGCCGTCGGTGAGCGCAGCGTGGGCCTGGGGGATGTTGCGGGCTTGGGCCAAGACCAGCGCCATAGTGTGCTCGGCGGCCGAGATGATGTTGGACAAGGTGTCGTTCACCACCAGCACGCCGTGGTCGGTGGCGGCGTCCACGTCCACGTTGTCCAAACCCACTCCGGCCCGGCCCACGATCACTAAGTCGCTGCCCGCGTCGAACACTTCGGCAGTCACCTGGGTGGCCGACCGGATGATCAGCGCATGCACTCCGGCCACCGCTTCCAGCAGCTCGTCGGGAGACATCCCAGTGCGGACGTCAACCTCATGCCCGGCGTGGCGGAGCTTGGCCACCCCGATGTCAGCGATCTTCTCAGCTACCAGAACCTTGGCCATCGGCCCTCAGAATAAACCGCGCTCAGTGACCCACCGGGGACCAATTGGCAGCGACAGTGCTAATTCCCGCCCTACCGGTGTATCTCCACCGGGGGGATGTTATCGGCAAGGTTGAATCCCAGGATCTGGGCGAAGAAGGAAAGCTCGGCTTCCAGGGCGGCCACGATGTTGTCGGCCTGGCGGAAACCGTGCTGCTCACCCTCGAACAGGAGGTAGGCCACCGGGATCGACCGCTGCTCCAGGGCGGCCACGATCATCTCGGCCTGATTGGGGGGCACCACCACGTCTTCGGAGCCTTGGAGCACGATCATGGGGGCGTCGAAGTCGTCCACGAAGTGGATAGGCGAACGAGCCTCATATATGTCGGCTTCCTCGGGGTACAGCCCCACCAGGCTGTCCATGTAGCGGGCCTCGAACTTGTGGGTGTCGGTGGCCAGCGCAGCCAGATCGGCGATGCCGTAGCGGCTGGCCCCCGCCGCGAACACCTTGTGGAAGGCCAACGCGCACAGGGTGGTGTAGCCGCCGGCGCTGGAGCCCCGGATGATGAGCCGGTCGCCGTCCACCTCTCCGGTTTGCACCAGGTGGCGGGCTGCGGCCACGCAGTCGTCCACGTCGCTGACGCCCCAAAGCCCCTGGAGGGCCTCCCGGTAGGCGGTGCCGTAGCCGGTGCTGCCGCGGTAGTTCACGTCCACCACCGCAATACCCCGGCTGGTCCAGTACTGGATGCCGAGCTGGAGCTGGCTGCGGGCTGAACCAGTGGGCCCGCCGTGGCCCAGCACCAGCAGCGGCGGCTTCTCGCCGGCTGGGGCATTCGCGGTGGGGTGGGCCGGCGGGTAGTACAGCCCGTGGGCCTCCGCTCCCCCGGTGGTGGGAAAGCTGATGGGGCGGGGATTGGACAGATACCCGGGATGCACCGCCGCCCGGGCGGGTGGGCGGATGACTTCGTGCGATCCGTCGGCCACGTCGATGAGCACTGCGGTGGGCTGCTGCGTGGGCGAGGCGACGATAGCGCAGATGGCGTGGGGTCCGGCGGCCCGGACGCTGGCATACGACGTCCAGGGCAGATCGAGCAGCCGAGGCTCCGAGCCGTCGGGGGGAATCGCCCACAGCTCGGCCAGCGACCCCCGCATGGCCGCCACCGCCACGGTGTTGTCGTCGCACACCGCGTAGCTGGGGTCGTCGAACACCCAGGCTGGGCGGTGCGTCTCGGCGTCGAGCTCGAACACGGGAACCAGATCAGTGCCGTCGAGCCGATACAGGTTCCACCAGCCCTTGTGGTCGCTCACCACATAGAGGCGGCCATCGTGCCCCCATTGGGGCTCCACCACCGAGCCGATGCCCGACACCGCGCACTGGCCGTCCACCCACAGCTCGGTTTGGTCCCAGGGCATGTTGGGGTGGTTCCACTGGACCCAGGCCAGCCGCTGGCCATCGGGGCTGGGCCGGGGCCAGCCGTAGAAGTCGGCCCCGGTGGCCACAATCTCGGGCTCGCCAGTTCCGTTGCGGCTCAGCCGGACTATCTCGTTGGCCTCTTCGCCGCCGCTCTCGCGGGCAACCAGGTGGTTCTCCCGCACGCATACGGTGCCGTCCCCGTCGGGCCGGCCGTCGGCGTAGCGCAGGCCATGGGCAAAGGCGGGCTCAGCCGACACCGGCCGAGGCTCGCCCTCCGCCGGTATGTGCCAGAGGCGGCCGTCGGAGTCGTCGCTGGCGTACACCCCGTCGTAACCGTCGGGCCACCACGCACCCCCGCCGTAGCTGTGTACCCGGGTCCGCACCGAGACCGAGCCCCACAGATCGGTGCCGTCGCACACCAGCGCATTGCGGCCCGATTCCGCCGGTCGCGACTCGGTCCACCACATCCGTCCCTGCTGGTGCCACAAGCTGACCGGCAGCGCGGCGTCGGCCACCATCGACCGCGCGGTGATCGGCGACGGCCAGCTACCGTAGGGCGAGGCTCCGGAGTCCGTCACTGCAACAGATCAGCGATGCGGCCGATGCCCTCGCCCAAGTCGTCGTCGCCGAGGGCAAACGACAGCCGGGCATAGCCGGGGCCGGCGAACGCCTCACCGGGCACGATGGCCACCTGGGCTTCGTCCAGGATCCACCCGGCCAGCTCGGCGGTGGTGCCGGGGATGCCCGCGCGGCCCAGCACGCCCTCGAATGATGGGAAGGCGTAGAACGCACCCTGGGGCTCTAAACAGGTCACCCCGTCGATCCCGTTCAGCATCTTGTGCATGGCCCGCCGCCGTCGGTCGAAGGCGGCCCTCATCTCGGCCACCGCGTCCAGGGGCCCGCTCACCGCGGCCAGTGCGGCCCGCTGGGCCACGTTGGACACATTCGAGGTCTGGTGCGATTGCAGGCTCACCGCCGCGGAGGCTGCGTCGGGAGGGCCGATCAGCCAGCCCACCCGCCAGCCGGTCATGGCGTAGGTCTTGGCCACGCCGTTGAGTACCAGGCAGCGATCGGCTAGCTCGGGCACCACCACCGGCATGGAGCTGAACTCGTTGTCGTCGTAAGTCAGGTGCTCGTAGATCTCGTCGGTGATCACCCACACATCGTTGTCGGCGGCCCAGCGGCCGATGGCATCCACACGGTCTCTGGGGTACACGGCACCGGTGGGGTTGGACGGCGACACGAACACCAGCGCTTTGGTGCGGTCGGTGCGGGCCGCCTCGAGCTGCTCCACGGTCACCATGAACCCGTCAATGGCGGAAGTGGACACCTCCACGCTCACCCCGCCGGCCAAGGCGATGGCCTCGGGATAGGTGGTCCAGTAGGGCGCGGGCAAAAGCACCTCGTCGCCGGGATCGAGCAGCACGGCGAAGCCGTTGTACACCGCGTGCTTGCCCCCGTTGGTCACCACCACCTGCGACGGCTCCACCTCCAAGCCCGAATCGCGCCGGGTCTTGGCCGCGATGGCCTCCTTCAGCTCGGGCAGGCCCCCGGCCGGGGAATAGCGGTGATTACGAGGGTCGTCCACCGCCGCTCGGGCTGCGTCCAAGATGGCCGCCGGGGTGGGGAAATCGGGCTCGCCTGCGCCAAAGCTGATCACCGGCGCCCCTTGGGCCTTCAGGGCCTTGGCCTTGGCGTCCACCGCCAGGGTGGCCGAAGGGGCGATGGCGGAAATGCGCTGGGATATGCGAGCCATGAGCGCAGCTTTTCACACCGCCGCTGGGAAGTTGGCGTTCAATTTCCTGTGGGCCGATCAACGCCGATTGAGCCCTTGGCGTCGGTATCGTGGGGCCTTGTGAGCAGTGTTGCCCAAACCCCCGCAATCACCATCCCTCCCGACCTGCTGCCCGAAGACGGCCGCTTCGGCAGCGGGCCGTCGCGGGTGCGGCCGGAGGCCGCCATCGCCCTGGCCGAGGTAGCCGACGATTTCCTCGGCACCAGCCACCGCAAGGCCACTGTGAAAGATGTGGTCCACCGGCTCCGGGCCGGGGTGGCCGAGCTGTTCTCGCTGCCCGACGGCTACGAGGTGGTGCTGGGCAACGGGGGCACCACCGGGTTCTGGGACGCCGCCATCTTCAATCTGATCGAATCCCGCAGCCAGCATCTGAGCTTCGGGGCGTTCTCGGCGAAGTTCGCCGCCGGAGTGGCCGCCGCCCCCCATCTGCAAGAGCCGGTGATCATCAGCTCCGAGGTGGGCACCCATCCTGAGGCGGTGGCCGACCCCACGGTGGACGCCTATGCCCTGACCCACAATGAGACCTCCACCGGGGTGTCGATGGAGCTACGCCGTCCCAGCGAGGATGGCCTCGTGCTGGTGGACGCCACCTCGGGCGCCGGCGGGCTGCGATTCGACCCCGCCGAGACCGACGTCTATTACTTCGCCCCCCAGAAGTGCCTGGCTGCCGACGGCGGTCTGTGGCTGGCCTGCTGCTCACCCGCCGCCGTGGAGCGCATCGAGCGGATTGCGGCGAGCGACCGCTGGATCCCCCCGTTCTTGAACCTGGCCATTGCGCTCGGTAGCTCCCGCAAAGACGAGACCTACAACACCCCGGCGCTGGCCACCGTGTTTTTGGCCGTACACCAGGTGGAATGGATCAACGACAACGGCGGGCTGGAGTGGGCGGCCACCCGCTGCGACCAGTCGGCCGACATCATCTACACCTGGGCCGAGAACCGCGGCTTCACCACCCCGTTTGTGTCTAACACCGCCATTCGCAGCCACGTTGTGGCCACCATCGACTTCGACGGAGTCTCGGCCGACGAGGTTGCCGCTGTGCTGAGGGCCAACGGTGTGGTCGACGTTGAGTCGTACCGGGCGCTGGGCCGCAATCAACTCCGGGTGGCCCTGTTCCCGGCTATTCCCCCCTCGGATATCGCCGCCCTGTGCGGCTGCATCGACTACGTGGTGGAGAATCTGTAGCGGTGGACGCGGGGGGCGACACCACCGGGAAGCTGTTGGTGGCCACCCCGCTCATCGGCGACGGGAACTTCGAGCGGACTGTGGTGCTGATGCTGGCCCATCAGGAGGAGGGCGCCGCCGGTGTGGTGTTGAATCGCCCCTCGGGACTGCTGGTGAGCGATGCCCTCCCCCAATGGGCCCCGCATCTGGCCCCGCCACCCACCATGTTCATCGGCGGCCCGGTGTCCAACGAGTCGGTAGTGGCCCTGGCCCGAGTACGACAAGACCCCGACCAGGGGTGGTGGACCCCCGTGCTCGGCCCGGTGGGCACCCTCGACCTGGAAGCCGACCCCGAAGGGGTGGCTAGCGCAGTCGACGCCGTCCGCCTGTTCGCCGGCTACGCCGGCTGGTCCCCGGGCCAGCTCGAAGACGAGATCGAATCAGCCGCCTGGTTCGTGGTCGACGCCGACACCGCCGACCTCCTCACCGACAGCCCCAGCGACCTCTGGCCCACCGTCCTCGCCCGCCAGCCCTCCCCCCTCTCCTGGTTCGCCAACTACCCCACCCACCCCAGCCATAACTGACCAACTCAGCTCCAACCAGTCCGAAAGTTGATCTTTTTCGTATATTTCCATAATTTTTAGGTTATTGGGTTGCACGGCGCTTGAATGATGATAGGGTTGGAGTGTGAGCGTTGAGGTGGCTGTTCAAGCTGTCACACTGGTATTGGCTGTACTAGCCATCATCTGGCATCAGCAGCGAACCAGCGAAAAGCTCCGCGACGATTTCACCCGAGCCCACGACAGCCTCCGCTCCGAATCCACCCAAGCCCACGACAGACTCCGCGACGATTTCACCCAAGCCAACAACAGACTCCGCGACGATTTCACCCGAGCCCACGACAGCCTCCGCTCCGAATCCACCCAAGCCCACGACAGACTCCGCGACGATTTCACCCAAGCCAACAACAGACTCCGCGACGATTTCACCCGAGCCCACGACAGCCTCCGCTCCGAATCCACCCAAGCCCACGACAGACTCCGCGACGATTTCACCCAAGCCAACAACAGACTCCGCGACGATTTCACCCAGGCCAACAACAGACTCCGCTCCGAATCCACCCAGTCCTACGGCAGGCTCCACGACGAAATCGTCGCCAACGGCCAGCGGCTGGCCAGGATTGAAGGGTTTCTCGGCGTGGGCATGCCAACAGAGGTCGCCGAACAGGCCGCGGGCACTGCGACACTGCAAACCGATGGGTGATGAGCGAGTGGGTCCAAGCGCGCTAGTGGTGCGTCACAAGAGACTTGTTGTGGCAACTACTCAAGTCGGGACCAAAGGTCGGCGGCGAGGCGGGCGATCTCGGTGGAGGGGTTGAGGGTGTCGAGGTGGTCGAGGTCGGCGCGGGCTTGGTCGGTTTGGCCGAGGCCGGCGAACAGCCAGGCTCGCCACAGTCGGGCTTCGGGGTGGTTGGGGGCGGCTTCTACTGCCTGGTTGATGCGGCGGGCGCCTTCGGCAAACTGATCGTCGAGGCCGGTCTGCGTGAGCATCACCCCGCTGTAGGTCAGAGCTCCGGGGTGGTCGGGATCATCGGCCAGCACAGCCTCATACACCCGCAGCGCCAGCGCCGGGTCGCCCTGAGCGGGTGTGGTCGGATTCCACAAGGCACGGGCCGCGGCCACCGCGTCGTCGGCAGAAACACCGAGGTCAGACAGGGATCGGAATTGTTCTTGGTCCTGCAAGACAATCTGGCAGAGAGCGATGTCGGTGCGCAGGCCCTGGGTTTCCACTAGCTGGCTGATGAACTCGGGGGGATTGGATGCGTCGAAGGCGACAAGCTCGGCTGCCGCACCAAAGCAGTCACCGGTGCGATACAGCAGGATGGCCCGAAACGCCCGGGCATCGGGATAGTCGGGTGCCACCACCACCGCATCGGCCAGAACATCAGCAGCCTCAGCCTCCTGGCCTTGTAGAGCCAAGAACCAGCCCTTGTAGGCCAGCGCGGTGGGATTGGACGGCGAGCGCTCCAACACCCGGTCGTAGATGGCGATGGCCTCACTCAGTTCTCCGGCCGCGGCCGACTCCTCGGCGTTCCTCAAGAGGCTGGGAACGCTGGCCACCGCGTCGTTGCCGGTGATGGTGTCCCCCGAATGCCGCGACCCCACCGCCCGGGCCAGAAAGATCCCGGCCACAGCCCCTACCACTACCAGACCAACAATCACTGCAATCAGCTTCCCCCGCCCCCCGCGATCTGCCTGCTCGGCTTTCTCCTGATCGCCCCGAATCGCCTGAGCCGCCTGGCGGGTATAGCTACGGCTCAGAACCTGATGGTCCTCAGGCTCCAGGTCGCCGACGGCCAACTCCTCATCCAGATCAATCAGCGACTCCAACCAGAATCGCTGCTCATCGTCACGGGGATCACTCATCAATCTCATCCAACTCAGGTTTGGACCGCTGAGCTAGCTGCCGGATGCGCTCCGACTCAACCCCTCCCGCACTTGGTCGAAAGCGAATGGCGCGCTTGCCCAATACCCGGTCGCGCGCCTCTTCTACTAACACCTGGTCTTCTTCCGAAACCTCTTCACCAGCCGTGCTGGCCCGGCGCCATCGGCTCAGCGTCAGCGCCAGCAGCCCGACGCCGACCAACAGCCCCACCACCGGAATCACCCAGATCAGCCCGCTCACCCCCGACGTCGACGGCGTCAAGACCACCCAATCCCCGTAGCGCTCGGCGAACCGGGTTCGGATGTCGTCGTCGCTGTAGCCAGCCACGACAAGCCGGCCGATCTCGGCCCTGATCTCCCGGGCTATGGCCACGTCGGACTCCACCACCGACTGCCCCACGCATTGGGGGCAGGCGATGGTGGCGCCGATGTCGTGGGCTCGTTCGGCGTTGGTGCGGTCGTCCCGCCCGTCCACCACCCCGAACGCCAGCATGGTGGCCAGCGACACCCCCACCAGCAGCCACGACAAGAGCACTTTTCGCCGCCGGGAGATCATGTGACCGCTCCAGCCCGCACCAACTGGTTCTCGAGTCCGGCCAGGGTGACGCCGCCGGTGAACTTGGCCACCACCCGTCCAAAGGGATCCACCAGATAAGTCTCGGGCACCGCGGTCACCCCGAAATCAATGGAAATTCGACCGGTGTTGGTGATCACCACCGGCCAGTCGCCACCCCGCTCGGCAAAGAACTGGGCGATGACCTCCACCTCGTCTTGGAAGACCACGCTCACCAGCCGGATGTTGGGATCGCCGCGGTAGCGGTTTTGGAAGGCCACCAACTCGGGATGCTCCACCACGCACTGCACGCACCAAGTGGAAAAGAAGTTGACGACCACCCATCGGCCTCGCTGTGCGGCCATGTCGAAGCTGCCCCCATCCAGGGTCTCTCCGGCGAACTCGGGAGCGAAGTCGGGCACCGGCGGCCCTCTCCGGTCGCGCTCAGACACCGCGAACACCACAACGAGGGCCACTGCCAACACGCCAACGACCAGCACCACCCATCGAACCGTTCGCAGCCGCGGCGGCTGGTCCGGCTGGTCGGGATCGACCGGCTGATCAGCGGGCGGCGTCTGCTCAACCAACCGGCACTCCGTCGTCTCGAAGGGAGCCTTCTCGAAGGGATTCGCCTCGCAGGGGCACTCCCGGCACCGGCGCTGACACCGGCTGGGTGGGTGAGCGGCGGCGGCCAGGGAAGGCCGAGAACACTGCGCCCAACAGCATGATCCCGCCGCCGATCCACAGCCAAAGGGTCAGGGGCTGCACGGTCACCCGCAACCCGGCCGGACCGCCGGGACCGTCGGGCAGATCCAGCACCGCCACTTGGATATCGCGAACCGGGGACGACTTGGTTCCGGGCGTGCGCACAATGCCGCCGTTGGCAAACCGGCTCACCCCCGGCCGAACCACCGAGCCGTCCACCAGCACCACCGCCTCCACTTTGGTCTTGTTGTCGAACACCTTCTCCTGGGTGCCCACAAAGACGATCTCATGGCCGCTGACGAAGGCCGCCTCCCCCGGTGCGACAGTCAGCTCGCTCTGGTGCAGGTAGCTGTTGCTGGCGGCCAGCGCCACCGCCACCACCACCACGCCGATGTGTACCACCATCCCGCCGTTGGCCCGGCCCACCAGACCTCGCCATCCCTGGCGCCGAGCAGCCAGCGCCAGCTGGCGCACCGCCGCTCCCCCTGCGAACCCGGCCAGGCCGAAGGCCAACAGCGGGACCAGCCCCCTCGCCCCCACCAACAGGGCGATCAACAACCCGACCGCTGCGGCCCATCCCGGCCACATCAAGCGCTCCGACAGCCGCTCGGCGGTGGTCTTGCGCCACGGCAGCACCGGGGCCACCGCCATCAGGAACAGCAGCAGCAACCCGACGGGCATGGTCATCCGGTCGAAGAACGGGGTGCCCACGCTGATCCGATCGCCGTTGACGGCCTCCACGATCAGCGGGAACACCGTGCCCAGCAGCACCACGAAGGCGAACACCCCGAACAACAGGTTGTTGGCCAGAAACGAGGCCTCCCGCGACATTGCCGAGTCGATCTGCCCCGGCGAGCGCAACCGGTCACCCCGCCAGGCGATCAGCCCCACGGTCGCCACCACCACGATGGCGAAGAACACCAGCAACGCGGGGCCCACTGCGTCGGCCGAGAAGGCGTGAACCGAGTCCACCAGTCCCGAGCGGGTCAAGAACGTGCCCAGGATGGTCAAGGCGAAAGTGGCGCACACCAGCGACAGGTTCCACACCCGCAGCATCCCCCGGCGCTCCTGCACCATCACCGAGTGCAGGTAGGCGGTGCCGGTGAGCCACGGCAGCAGCGAGGCGTTCTCCACCGGATCCCAGCCCCAGTAGCCGCCCCAGCCCAGAACGTCCCACGACCACCACGCCCCCAGGATGATCCCCGCGGTGAGGAAGGCCCAGGCGAAAAGGGTCCAGCGCCGGGTCTCGATCAGCCACCCCTCCCCCAGCCTCCCGGTGGCCAATGCGGCGACGGCGAAGGCGAAGGGCACGGTGAACCCCACATAGCCCAGGTACAGCATCGGCGGATGCACGGCCATCAGCCAGTGGTTCTGCAACAGCGGGTTGGGGCCGGGGCCGTTGTAGCCCGGCGGCACGTCTACCTTCCGGAAGGGCTGGGCCAGATCGAGGTTGGGCCAGTTGAACATCAGCACGAAGAAAAACAGGCACACGATGAACAGCACCGCCATGGCCCACCCCACCAGCGGGTCGTGAAGGCGGTGGCGAAACTTCACCGCCACCAGCACCAGGTACCCGGCCAGGATGAGGGCCCACAGCAGGATAGAGCCCTCCAGCGCGGCCCACAGGGTGGCCACGTTGAACAGGGCGGGGGTGGCGTGGCTGCCGTTCTCGGCCACGTACGACACCGAGAAGTCCCGGGTGATGAGGGCTCGCTCCATGGCGAACACCGACAAAGCGGCCCCGCCCAGCACAAGCCAGGCGCAGAGTTGGATCCGCTGAAGTTGGCGGGCGGCCACCATGACCACCCCAATGGCCGAGGAGGCCATTGCCACCGAGATGCCCAGAACCCCCAGGGTTATGTTCACTGCCTCAGCTCACCTTTTGCGAGGCAGCGGTGGCCAGTCACTCGTACTGCCCGCGCTCTTCGGCGTCGTCGATGCGGTCTTGGTTATCCACCCGGTAGTCGTTGTCGTGCTTGACCAGCATCCGGTCGCTGACAAAGTACCAGCCGTCGTCGGCGACCCCGGCGTAAACGCTGCTTCGCACCC
This sequence comes from bacterium, assembly GCA_026708015.1. Taxonomy (NCBI): domain Bacteria; species bacterium. The sequence continues at coordinate 143,613 of JAPOVT010000048.1, read as the reverse complement.
AATGGCCGTCGATCACCACCGGCACCTCGGGCTGGAACTGGTCGGACACCGCGCCGGTGTGGACCACGTCGGCCACCACCCCATCGAGGGTCACCGAGAAGGCCACCGCCGGGCGGCCGTCGTCCAATGTGATGTTCTGCGGCGACCCGCTCACCGGCGAGCCGATCATCCTGAATCGGTCGTCGCCCAGCTCCTCCCGGCGCTCCACCGCGTCGTCCACCTCTCGGAACACCAGGGTGGCGTCGGCCAGCACTCGCCACAACACGATGCCGATGACCACCACCACCAATGCCACCACCAGAATCGGCCCCCACCGACGGATGCCCCGGCGGGCGGGTCGGCCCGGACGGGGACTGAGGTCCATGGGCTCGCCCGGGTCGACCACTTCCTCAGTGGGAGTGTCAGTCATCGGGCATCATCCAGCGACGACGGTCCTCGGGCACCCGCCGGCTCAATGACCGGCCTCGCAATAGCACCCATCCGGCGTAGGCCAGCACCGCGCCCACCGAAATGCTCCAGCCGGCTACGAGGTAGCCCATGTGGGTCATGGCTGCTCTCCTTCGTGGGCAGCCCCGCTGGCTTCGGCCCGCCGCTCCGCCAATGCCTCGTCCACCTCCAGCAGCTCGATCTGCTGCTCGAGGTAGGCCATGCGGAAGCGATGCAGCAGCAGCCAGGCGAACAGCACCATGCCCACCGCAAACGAGAACGACAGGGTGAACAGCGTCTCGTCTCGGATCTTGCGGGCAATGAGCGTGGACTGCTGGTGCAGGGTGCGGTTCTCCCACCAGTCCACCGACCGGTTCACGATCACAATGTTCACCGCCCCCACCAGGGCTATCACCACCGACCGGCGGGCCTTGACCGCGGCGTCGGCGGGAATGCGCCGCACGGCCAGATAGCCGATGAACACCAGCACCATAACCAGGGTGGTCACCAGCCGGACATCGCCCCACTCCCACCAGGTCTGCCAGGTGGGGCGGCCCCAGATGGAACCGGTCACCAGGGTGAGCACCCCGAACACCACCCCGATCTCGGCTGAGGAGTGGGCCATCATGTCCCACCAGTCGGTGCGCCACCGCAGATAGGCCAGGCTGGCCAGAAAGGTCAGCCCGAACCCGGTGTAGGCCAAGATGGCCGATGGCACATGAACGAACATGAGGCGCACCGCGTCAAACTGGCCCACCACGTCGCCCTGTTCGGTGATACGGGTGTCCTCGGGCACCCAGGCGAAGGCCAGCGCCACCAGCACTGCGAACCCGGCCAACGTCAGCCAGCCCAGAACCTTGGTCGCCCGCGACGACGTTGTCGCCGGGACGGCTGTTCTGTTCGCCGGTGACGACGTGGTGGCAGTGCTCACGCTTCCTCCAAGAGAGCCCCGTAGCTCAGGGCCCCGAATACCCCATAGATTGCGGCGAAACCGGCCAAGAGGCCCAACCAGGCCCAACCTTCGGCACCGGCCACGCCGAACGCGTCCTGAAACGCCCGAGTGGCACCGATGAGCACCGGGGCCACCACCGGCAATAACAGCACCGGCAGCAGGGTCTCGCGCACTCCAAGTCCGGCAACCAGCGCCCCATAGAGGGTGCCGGCGGTGGCCACCCCGGCGGCCGCAGCCAGCCCGGCGCACACCAAAAGGCCATACCTATGCACGGTCACGTCGAACAGCAGCACCACCCCCGCTCCCAACAGCACCTCCAGCACCACCAGCTGCACGGCGATAGCTGCGGCCTTGCCCCCGAACACCGCGATGGGGTCGATGCCTGACAAGAGCAGACGGTCGGCGGCTCCGTCGGCCAAGTCCACTGCGAACGAGCGGCCAATGGCCAGCAGCGAGGCCAACAGCACCGTCAACCAGAACAGCCCGGGGGCATAGGTGCGCAGGGCCTCCTGGTCGGTGTCAAGCGCGAAGGCGAACAGCACCAAAACCGTGACGGCAAACGGCACGATTTGGTTGAGGCCGACCCGAGAGCGCAACTCGATCCGCAGGTCTTTGCCCGCGATCAGCCATATGTCACGAAACACGGCGGTCATCCTCCGAGCCAGAGGGGGTGTTCGGGCTCTGCGGATCAGCCGGCTCATCCCCGGTGCGCACCATCCCGCCCACCACGCTCACCACCCTGGGCTCCAGCACTGCGATGCGCTCCAGTTCGTGGGTGGCCAGCACCACGGTGGCCCCGGCCGCCGCCGCGCCCCGCACCAGTGAGTCCACGGTGTCGCGGGTCTGCTGGTCCAGCCCGGCATGGGGCTCGTCCAGCAACCACAGCTCGGGCCGGCGCACCACCAGCGAGGCGATGGAGGCCCGCCGGCGCTGCCCGGCCGAAAGCCGGCCCACCCGAGTTTCGGCTAGACGCCCGGTGAGTGAGAGTCGCTCCATGGCCTCGTCGACATCTTGGCGACTGGCTCCGGCGGCCCGAGCCCAGAAGTCCACGTTCTCGGCCACGGTGAGATCGTCATACAGCCCGGTGCGATGGCCCAATAGCGCCACCCGGCGCCGCACCATGCGGCGTTCTTCACTGAGATCGTGGCCCAGCACCCAACCTTGACCCGAGGCCAGCGAGCACAATCCGGCGCACAACCGCAACAGGGTGGTCTTGCCCGCCCCGTTCGGCCCTTTGAGCAGGACGATCTCCCCCGGCGAGATGTCGAGATCAACTCCGGCCAAGGCGGGAAACCGCCCCAATAACGTCACAGCGGCCCGGAGCCGGACGGCAGATTCCACAACTCCATTCAGGCTACAGGGGTGCTCTTCCATCCCCGAAACCAAGGAACTCGCAGCATCGGCCTCCCCAGCGAGCCGAAATCTGTCCAGAGATTCAAACAATTTGAAAGACAAGAAAATTGCTTGCCCCTACGCAGGTGCCGGGCTAGCTTTCGGGGCTAGCCCTGATGGGCGGGGAGGTTGGAGCTCCCCGCCCTAAGGCTCGCCCTAGCCAGGGGCGAGCCCTGTTCGCAGTATTGCAACGGGGTTCGCCTGAGTCAATAGCAAATGAAATTGACTGAAATGGGCATATCTCCTCCCCCTCATCCGCTCGCCTGCACACCGATGCCATAGCATCCACGATGTGTTCGCACTGGTGACCGAGAAGGCCTACGGGCAGCACCGGTCCCATTTCGATGCCCTCGACCAAGAGGGCCACGGCCTCCAGTGGCTTCGCCTGGCCGACGACGGCCAAGTCGATGGTCCGCCCGATGCCGATCCCGAGGTGGGGTGGCTGTCGAGTGATGTGTTCTTCGGTGGGCTGGTCGAGCGGTTCTTCGAGATTGCGGAGCAATCCCCCGATTTCCGCTGGCTTCAGTCGGCCGCCGCCGGGGTGGACCTGGACGGGTACCAGCGGTTGATGGACCGGGGTGCCCGAATCTGCAATGCCCACCTCACCGCAATCCCCATAGCTGAGTACGTGCTGCGAGCTGTGCTCGATGTGTTCCAAAACGCCGGGCGGTGGCGAGCGGCCCAAGCCGATGGCCGCTGGAAGCACCACAACTTCCGCGAGGTGTGGCGATCCCGTTGGCTGATTGTTGGGCTGGGAGCCATCGGCGCAGAGACGGCCCGGCGAGCCCGGGCGTTTGAGGCCCACGTGACCGGCGTGCGCCGCCACCCCACCGGCGACGAGCCAGTTGACGCCATGATCGCCCCCGCCGATGTGCCCAGCGCCCTGCCGGAGGCCGACGTGGTGGTGCTGGCCGTGCCCGCCACCCCTGACACCGAGAACCTGGTTGACGACGCCTTCTTGTCGGCCATGAAGCCGGAATCGGTGCTGGTGAACATTGCCAGGGGCAAGCTGATCGACGACGAGGCCCTGCTGCGGGCCTTGGACGGCGACCGGCTGGCCGCTGTGGTCTTGGATGTGTTCAACACCGAGCCTCTGGAGCGAGACCATCCGTATTGGACTCACCCCAAGGTGGTGCTCACCCCCCACTCCTCCGGCGGAGGCATCGGGCGGTGGGAGCGGGGTGCCGATCTGTTCTGCGACAACCTTCGCCGGCTGCTGGCCGGCGAGCCCCTCGTCAACGAGGTGACCACGATGGAGCTGCTCACCACCGACCTTCCGTTCGCCTTGGGCCAGCAATGAGCCAACCAAGAGGCGCTCTCAACGGACTCCGGGTGCTGGACATCTCGTCTTTCTTGGCCGCACCCCAGGTGGCCACCTTCCTGGGCGATTTCGGCGCCGACGTCATCAAGATCGAACCGCCATCAGGCGAGGCCCTGCGCCGCATCGGGGCCAGCCGAAACGGGGAGTCGCTGGTGTGGGCCATGGTGTCGCGCAACAAGCGGGTCATCACCTGCGATCTGAACCGGCCCGAGGGACGCGACATCCTCCGCCAGTTGGTAGCGGAGGCCAATGTGCTGGTCCACAACTACTCCCCGGCCATGCTAGAGCGCTGGGACTGCACCTGGGAGCAGCTTCGGGCTCTCAATTCCGATCTGGTAATGGTGTCGGTCAGCCCCTACGGGCACACCGGCCCGATGGCCGATCGGCCAGGCGCGGGCACCATGGCCGAGGCCTTCGCCGGTCTCACCCACATGACCGGGGAGGCCGACGGCCCGCCCATGCTCACCTCTATACCGTTAGGCGACACCCTCACCGGGATATTCGGCCTCATCGGCGCCCTGGTGGCCTGCTACGGGCGGGACGTGAACGGCCTCGGCGGCCAACACGTGGACGTGTCGATGTACGAGCCCATTCTGACCCTGATGGGCAGCACCCTGGCGGCCTGGGATCCCGACGGCGACGACCCTCCCCCAATGAGGTTCGGCTCCCGCATCGAGACCGGGGTACCCCGCAACATCTACCGCACCGCTGACAATCGCTATCTGTGCCTGTCGGGCACCACCGACCGCCAGGTGGAGCGCATCTTGGCCCTGACCGGGCGGGACGGACCCGAGGACCAAGTCAAGTTCGCCCGCATGGCCGACCGGCTGGCCCACAACGACGAACTCGACGCCCTGGTAGCCGACTGGATCGCCCAACGCTCGCTGAAAGAGGCCGTGGCCGTCTTCGTAGAGGCCCGCATCCCGGTGGCCCCGGTCCACGACTTGCCCGGCCTGCTGGCCGACGCCCAGGTGCAGGCCCGCAACAGCATCACCCTGGTCGACCACGACGTGCTGGGGTCGGTGCCCATGGCCGCGCCCGCACCCATCCTGAGCTCAACCCCCGGCACCATCAACCACCCCGGCCCCCCCATCGGCGCCCACAATGCCGAGGTTTACGCCGAGGTGCTCGGCTGGGACGACGGCCGTCTGGCCCAAGCCCAAGCTGACGGGCTGGTCTGACTATTCTTCGCCCACCCCCTCAAAACGCGCCCGGCGCAGAAAGGTGTAGACGATGACTCCAGAGGAAGTGGCCGCGGCCACCGCTACCCCCGTTGGCGCCCTGGGGCGCAGCTATTTCTTTGCCGATGTTGTGCGGGAGACGATGGCCGAGTCTGGATTCACCGGAATGCCCGGATATGTGGGAGGCCGAGGCGGTGTGCTGGGGGATGTGGACTCCGACGTGGTGGTATCGGCATTTGCCCTGTTCAATCCGGCCATTGTCGAGATGGGTTGGAACCAGACCAAAGAACAGGGGTCGCCGTCTGATGCCGCCGCGGCCTTCGCAGTCGGCCTGGGCCGGTGGGCCGCCGACACCTTCGCTCACCTTGACGGACTGGATGAATTCGCTGCCGCCACCCGCACCGTGTTCGACACCGCGGCGCCGATGAGCCAGGCGCTGTACGCCGGGTGGCGGGCCATGCCGGTGCCCGGTGATCCGGCGGCGGCCACCGCCTTGTCTCTCCAAATTCTGAGGGAACTGCGCTTCGGGTTTCATGTACATGCGCTGAGCGCAGTGGGCATGGCCCCGGTAGAGGCCGTCGTAGTCCAGGCCGGACCCCAGCAGGCCCAGATGTTTGGCTGGAGCGAGCCGTTTCCCGACCCCGAGTCCCTCAAGGCGGTACATCGGCAGGCCGAGGAAATCACCTCGGCCCGGATGAATGAGGTCTACGAGGCCATTGACGCCAGCCAACGGGCCCATGTGGCGGCCACCGTCGGGGCCATCGCCGAAATCGCACTCGGGTAACCGAGATCAAGCACCGCTAGACGTCCAAAACCGACAGACGGCCCCGGGCCTCGAACTCGGCTCGGATCGCGTCGGCGTCGTCCGAAGCCAGCCGGCGATAGCCTTCCCCGTCGCGCACCCAGGTCTCGTCGTCTGACTCCCAGCGCTCCCGGCGCAGGGTGCGCTTGAGGATTTTGTTGGTCTCGGTCTGGGGCAAGGAGTCGGCCCAGCGCACATAGCGGGGCGTCCACTTGGTGCCCAGATCGTCTTGGCCAGCCAAGAATTCGACGAACTCCTCCGGGTCGAAGAGCGCTCCCGGGCGGCGCACCACCGCGGCCATCACCTCGTCGCCCACCGAAGGGCTGGGCACGGCGTAGACCGCAGCCAAGTCGATATCGAGGTGGCGTACCAAAATGCGCTCCACCGGGGCCGCCGCGAAGTTCTCCCCGTCCACCCGCAGCCAGTCGAAGTTCCGCCCCGCGAAGTACACGAACCCTTCGGCATCCCGATAGGCCAGATCGCCCGACCAGTAGATGCCGCCGTGGGTGCGCTCCTCATCGGCCTCGGAGTTGTTCCAATAGCCCTCGAACGTCGGTGCCGACACCATAGACACCAGTTCGCCGATGGCCTCATCGGGGTTGAGCAGCTTGCCGGTTTCGTCGAAAACGGCCAATGGCGCCTCCTCCCCGGTATCGGGGTTGAGGATCTTCACCGTCTCGTCGGCCCGGCCCAATGCGTTGGGGGGCGTGTCGGGGGTGCGGCTCACTGATACGCCCCCCTCGGTGGAGCCGTAGGAGTCCTCCACCGGCACCCCGAATCGGCGGGAGAACCGCTCCAGGTCATGCACCGCGCCCTCGTTGCCGAACACGATGCGCAAGGTGTTGTCGGCATCGTCGGGCTGTTCGGGGGTGGCCAGGATGTAGGTGAGGGGCTTGCCCACGTAGTTGAAGTAGGTGACGCCGAACCGGCGCACGTCAGGCAGAAAACCCGACGCCGAGAACCGGCGTCGGAAGGCAGCAATTCCCCCCGCAGTCAGACACGGAATCCAACCCGCCATCAGCGCATTTGAGTGGAACATGGGCATGGCCTGGTAGAACACGTCTTCGGACGTCAGCTTCCGCATCTCGGTGATCACCTCGCCGATCCGAGCCAGACGGGCCTGAGAACAAATGGCCGCCTTGGGGTCGCCGGTGGTGCCCGAGGTGAACAGCAACAGATAGGGGGCCAGCGGGTCGATGTCGGCATCGGGGGGCTCGACACCGGCGTAGGGGGCCAAGGCCGCGGCCCACTCCGGGGAATCCACATCCAGCACCCGGCCGGTGGCTGCGCCCAGATCCAGCCCGTCCAGCAGCCCACGATGGCGGCTCTCGGTGATGATGATGCCGCAGTCGGCATGGGTGATGTCGCGGGCCAACTCCGCCCCCTGCCGGGTGGGGTTGATTCCAACCACCGCCGCCCCGGCCGCCGCCGCACCGCCAAGCAGCATGGAGTACTCAGGACCGTTGTCCAGAAGCGCACCGACATGGAACGGCCCTTCCGACCGGCCGCCCAGCAGAAGATGGGCGCGGGCGACGCATCCGGCGGTGAACTCGCGGTAGGTGTGCTGCTTTTCCTCAAACAACACGGCCAGGCTGTCGTCGTCAGCCCGCCTCAGCACCAAGTCTCTAACGGTGGGGAGGGCTTCAGCAGGGGCGTCCACAACCGGGGATCGTAGACAGGCCGAGAGTGCCTTCTAAAACGCAGACGGGTCGAGGTGGAGAGGATCCAAGGGGATCGACAAGCCAGAGGCAATCCCAGTCCCGGTCCGAGCCAGCAGCGAACGGGAGACAACCACCGGCTGGCTGGCCTCCACCAGCAGCGCGAAAGAGCCACCTTCGGTCAATCGGTCAACCGGGACGACCAGGCGGCTATGCGGGGACACCTCTCGGGGATTGAGCTGGGCGATGGGAGTAAGTCTCCCGTCGGCAACCTTCGACACGGTTACCTGGGCAATGGAATCGGGCGAGGCGTTGACCACCACCAACGCCACGTCAGCGTCCCCGGCCCCGTTCCACGCAATCAGGTGGCTCCTAGAATGCACCGGAGTCCCGACGGTCGCCGCCACCCCCGCAGGAGACGATGCGGCCGACCCGGCCACTACCCGCTCGGCCACAATCGGAACCCCGTTGTACACCTGCACAGCAGCCCAGAACCCAACACCCTCGGCCAGAGATTCCCCTGCGCCATAGGCAAAGGGCGCGGAAGGCAGGGGGTAGGACCCCTGGCTCCCGAATACGAGGGCCACTCTCTGCTGGGCTGGCACCCTCAGCTCAAACGGTGGCAATGCGTCGCCGATTTCGGAGGGATCCAATCGAATCCTGACGTCGGCGGCCGCCTCCCGATCGGTCGGGTTGTACAAGACAATGTGCTCGGCCGCCCCCTCGTCGGCGGGCCCAGTGGGAAAGACCCATTGTGTCCGGGTTGCCGGCACCCCCGGCCCGGCGGTCAGCCCTTCCAGCCCCTCGCTGCCATCGAATAGCTGGAGCCTCCCGGCGACAATCCGCCCAACCTGCGTCTCCACGGTGGTGGAGACTGACGAGAAACGAGGCACCAAGTCGGTGGCATTCACAACTACCAGCGACCGGGCCGGAACCAGTACGCCGCGGAGGGCATGCGGTTCCCGGAGCCCCTCATCGGTGGAGAAGGTGAACTTCACCACTGCCCTCTCTGGGAAGGGGTTGAAGAGGGTGAAGACCAGGCGGGCATCCCGCCGAGTCGATCCGGCTGCGAAGTACCAGGTCTTTGAGGAGCGGGAGGCGCAAGGTACGACGTCCATGCCGGTTGGCCCCTGCACCCGTTGTTCCACCACAACCGAGCCGGAGTCCACCTCCACCAGTGCGGCGGTGTATTGCGACTCCACAATCTCGGCGAGCCGGAGGGAGGACCGTGACTGTGCTGGCACGTTCAACAGCACCTTTTCGGGATTTGCCCGCGGCGATACCGCTCCGATCGGCGTCGTCGGAAAGACCGATATCTCCGCGGCGACCGCAGCCCCGGTCGGATTGGCCACGACTACTGTGTGGTCGGCGAACTCGCCCGGAAGCGAGGTTCCCTCGGAGCAGTACCAGACACTCCCTTCAGCGTCCGGGCCGGGCGCCGCGCTGATTGCATCCCGGGTGGGCTGGACCAATCCCCCGTCAGAGTCGTCATCGCCACGGTCGGCCACCGCCAGCCCAATCACCGTCGCCAGAGCAATCACCACCAAGGGCCAGCGCATCACTCGGCCGCTCACCGAACAGACCTCTCATCAGCCAAATCGGTGATATCCAGTCGGCGACGCTTGTCGCCGGTGCTGAGCCGGGCTATCCCCACCAGGCCCACTACCCACAGCGCGATCTGCACCGACAGCAGCAACCGGTTCAGATCCGAGTTCCCGGCATCGGGCGGGGCGCCGATGGCGGCGCGGATATCCTCGGGACTTGCCGCCGTGTTGTGATAGGTGGCTATGCCCGCAGTGAGTCCCCCCGGCACCAAGTCGAGCTGGCTGTCGAGCATGTCGAATAACCAATCGGGAGCGCTTTGTGACAGCTCACCGTAGGGCGGGGGGGCCAAGCGCTCGGGCACCAATATGGTTCCGATCCCCCACCGGGACAGCTCGGCCCCTAGTCGGCTAGTACCCGACTCGGGTGCTTGCAGCACGGCATCGGCCACTTGGCTGGTGCGGTTGTCCAATCGGACGACCCACCGCTGGGCCACCGAGGGAAACTCCACTCCATCGGAGATCGCGAACGACAGGTGTCCGTCCAGATTCCAACTGGCCAGCGGCATCACGTCGGGATGGCCCAGCCAAAGAACCCGATGCTCAGCGGCCTCGTCATCGTCGGAGAACGGAGCAACGTCGGAGTAGTCGTCGCGGGTTGCGTTCCAGTCGCCACCCGAAACGACAGCCAGGGCTGGCAGCATTCCGGCCACCAACGCGGCGACGGCGGTGAAGGGCACAACCTGACGCCACCCGAAGCGATGACGGCGAATGTCCACCAGGAAGGCGGCCACCCCCATCGACACCGCGATGGCCAAGCCCACTGCGCCGGGAACCTGTATCACCTCGGGCCGGGGCAAGGGCACCGGCAACCAGTCCTGCTCGGCCACCAGGGCTACCGCGGCGGTGCCCAGGTACAGCGTCCACCCTCGTACCGCCCATGCCAGCCGGGAGTCATGGGCCAAAGCGAGAGGGAGCGCCGCGGCCATCGGCAGGGCCCAACCAAGGCGATTGTCGCCGAATGGCCCGGTGTCGAAGCGCAGGATCTCGGCCCAAGAATTCCCCCCGTTTCCCCCCGGCCGGTCGCCCAGCAGCGTGGGCAGGCTGTCGGCCAGCCAAGGAAGGTTCAAAACCGCGGCCACCGCCGCTCCGGCCACCGCCACCGCCACCATGCGAGCCATGCCCTTGACGGTCCCGGCAATGAGCGACCCCAGAATCAGACCGGCCAGCAAGAGGCCCATGACGATGAGGGCCTCTGAGGCCAGCGCACCGGCCAAGCCGAACAGCAGCCCAACCGCCAAGGCCTCCCGCAAGAAAGATGGGGGGCGCAAGCCCGGCCCCGGGCTTCCCCCCACGGTCCCATAGGGGGCCAGGCACGATCCGGCCAGCACGGCGCGCATAAGCCAGGGCACCGCCCCGTACATGAGCAAGGCGCTCCAAGCCCCGTTGGCCAGTGCGTTGTAGGGGACCGGATTGGCGAGGTACACCGCCAGCGCCACGCCTTGGATCCACAAGGAGTCGAAGGGGCGCATGAGCCGCCACAGCCCCAGCGCTCCCAGTGGAACCATGCCGACGATCAACACTGTGCGCAGCAGATCGGTCTGCCCCAAGAACAACCAGCTCAACAAGGTCAGAACTCCCAAGCCGGTGGGAGCAAAGCCCTCCTGCCCCAATCCCATGGGCCTGGAGTCGCTCCACCAGTCGCTCAAGAGATCAGAACTCGACCCCAGTTGGGCCATATCGCCCACCGCGGGAATGCTCCCGGCGACCAAATCCCGAGCCCCGAGCAAAACCAAGATCAGAGTGGCGATCCTCACGAGCACCGAGACTCGAGACCGGCTCAGCCGGGCCACCAGGGTGCTTCCCGTCGAGGTCCCGTCTTCCCCGCTGCTCCTCCAGTTCGCCAAGAGAGTGGCCAGAGGGGCAAGGCCCCGGGCCTGCGAGAGGCGGATGTGGGAATCCCCAACGTGGCGGGATTGCCCCACGGCCTGCCGTCGTCGCCGTATCGAACCCGGTCGAACCAGGTTGTGTCCCCACGATGCCCCGATCTGGCGAGCTTGGCGCAGATGACCGGTTGCCAGTGCGGCCAGCAGTTCGACAGCCGACAGCGCCATCGCCTGGGGAATCACCCGGACCGAATGCCAGGCTCCGTAGACCGACAACAAGGTGCGAATCCGATGGCGGCGAACCAGCCATTCGGTTTGGGTCCGGGAAATGCGATCGGCCAGCCGCTGGCGATGGCGGACCACCGCGGTTGGGGCAACCATGACACGCGCCCCCACCGTGCGAGCCCTCCAGCACAAGTCGACATGCTCGTAGCAGAACGACATCTCCGGGTCGAAGCCGCCGACGGCCCGAAAGAGGTCGCCGCGCACCAGCACGCATCCTCCCGGCACCGCGAACATCTCCTGGACGACGTCATGCTGCTCCTGATCGAGTTCGCCCACCCCAACCGAGGAAGTCGAAACCCCGGTCTTGTCCACCATGAGGCCGACTTGGAGAATGCGGCTGGGGTCGTCCCAGTCCACGTACTTGGGACCGACAATTCCTGCGTTGGATCGCACCGCCTCATGGGCCAGCAACCGCAGGGTGTTCGGGGCCAACGCCACGTCATCGTGGCAGAACACGTAGAAGTCGGGAGCAGGGTCGGCGTCCGGCAGCACTTGATTGGCCGCCGGTCCGAATCCGGGGTTGGAGTCCAACCGGTGGACCATGGCCTGGGGCAAGAAGCGCTGAACCCGTGCCGTGGAGTCCGACTCGCTGCCAGCGTCCACCACAGTCACATCCACTAGGGGAAGGTCTTGCGCGGCAATCGACTCCAGCGTCTCGTCGAACCACAAACCAGGATCGTGGCTCACGATTACCACGTGAATCCTGAAGTCGGCCTTGGCCTCCATCAGGATTTGTCGGAGTTGCGGCTGACGAACTCCCGCAGCGCCTCAGCGAGGGCCGGGGCCTGCTCAACTGCGTCCGAGAGCACCTTCAGCACCGACTCGGGAACCTGGCCCGCCAGGTCACCGACCGCTTTGCGCGCATCGTCAGGCACTTGATCGGCCAAATCGGAGAAGGCGTCTCGCAGCTCTTCGGGCAGCTGCCCTACTAGGTCCATTCGGGCGGCCTGAACGCGGTTGATGACCAACAGCCCGAGCCCCACCGCGGTATAGATGCCGTTGCGAATGCACTCAACCAGCGGGTCTTCCTCCGACACCGGCTCCTCGACCGGTTCGTCAACTGGCTGCGGATCGCCCACCTCAACACCGTACCGGCCCGTCCTGCAACAAAAGAGGCATGCCGCAGAGCACTTGGCATCCGCCATCGGGCACAGCAAATGCACGCGAGAAGTGGCACACTCGTTGCGATGCGAGCCCTGGTCACCGGGTCGCGGGGTTTTGTTGGGACACACCTAGTTGCTCATCTGAATGCCTGCGCCGACGACGTAATCGAGGTGGATCGGGTGATCGGCAGCCCTCCCATCGAAGACGCCGGGGCCATCGCCGAACTGATCGCCGAAACCAAGCCCGATGCGGTGTACCACCTGGCCGGCCAGAGCGACGTGGCCGCCTCTTGGAGCGATCCAATGGGCACATTCCTCGTCAACGCCGACGGCACGCTCCATGTCGTGCGGGCCTGCATCGACGCCGGAGTTGAGCGACTGCTGGCCGTGACCAGCAGCGACATCTATGGGATGGTCGGCCCCGACGAGCTGCCCATTACCGAACACGCCCCCCTTCGCCCGGTCAATCCCTATGCCGCCAGCAAAGCCGCTGCCGAAATGGTGTGCATTCAGGGATTCCTGGGCCACGGCCTCGGTGTGATCCGAGCCCGAGCCTTCAACCACCTGGGCCCCGGCCAGAGCGAGCGCTTTCTGGCCCCGGCACTGGCGACCCGCATCGCCCGCAACGAGCACTCCGGCATCTCCGTGGTCCCAGTTGGGAATCTCTCGGCCCGACGAGACTTCACCGACGTGCGCGACGTGGTCCGGGCCTACCGCTTGCTGGTGATCGACGGCGAGCCCGGAGAGGCCTACAACGTGTGCTCGGGCCGCGATGTGGCCGTTTCCGAGATCGCCAAGATCTTGCTGGACCTGGCCGAGTTCCCAATGAGCCTCGAACAAGACGACCGCCTTTTCCGGCCGGTCGACTTGCCGGTGCAACGGGGAGACAACGCAAAACTCCGGGCGACCACCGGCTGGGCCCCAGAAATAGACCTCACCGACACCCTGACCGACACCCTTGAAGATGCCCGCAACGCTCAAACCGGCCAAACTGGTGACTCCCATGGCTAGACGACAGCCCCGAGGAATTGCACCGGCGATCAGGATCTACGGGCGGAGCGTGAATTCCCATGGCTGAGCGACGAGCGCTTATCACCGGGATCACGGGCCAAGACGGCTCGTATCTGGCTGAGTTCTTGCTCGAAAAGGGCTACGAGGTTGTGGGGCTGGTCCGGCGGTCGAGCATGGTCAGCTTCGAGCGCATCGCCCATCTCCAGAACCAGATCACCATTGCCAGCGGTGACCTACTGGACGAGGCCTCCCTCATCGAGGCGCTGAAGCACCACCGCCCCACCGAGGTGTACAACTTGGCGGCCCAGTCGTTCGTGCAAACCTCGTTCGGCCAGGCCGTCCTCACCGGGGAGACCACTGCACTGGGAGTCACCCGGCTGCTAGACGCCATCCGCATCGTCGACCCCTCCATTCGCTTCTACCAGGCGTCCAGCAGCGAGATGTTCGGCAAAGTTCGGGAGGTTCCCCAAACCGAGGAAACCCCCTTCTATCCCCGCAGCCCATACGGGGTGGCCAAGGTGTACGGCCACTGGATCACGGTCAACTACCGGGAGAGCTACGGGCTGCACGCCAGCTCGGGCATATTGTTCAACCACGAATCCCCCCGACGGGGCCTGGAGTTCGTCACCAGGAAGATCACCCACACGGTGGCCTCGATCTTTCTGGGCCGCCAGAGCGAGCTGCGCCTGGGCAACCTCGAGGCCAAGCGCGACTGGGGATACGCCGGCGACTACGTGAAGGCCATGTGGCTGATGCTCCAGCAGGACGAGCCCGGCGATTACGTGGTGTGCTCGGGGGAAACCCACTCGGTGCGGGAGTTCTGCGAGCTGGCCTTCGCCCACTTGGGCATGGACTATCAAGAATTCGTAGTGATCGACGAGGCCTTCTTCCGCCCGGCCGAGGTCGACATGCTGGTGGGCAATCCCAGCCGGGCCACCTCGGTGCTGGGCTGGCACCGGGAAGTCGGATTCCAAGATCTCGTGGCCATGATGGTGGACGCCGACTTGGACCTGCTCCAGGGGAAGCTGAAGGGGATTTCTTGATCAATCCTGTCAGCTGCTTGCCCAAGGGGATTTCTTGACCAAACCTGTCAGATGCTTGTCCGAGGGGATTTCTTGACCCCAAGTGTGGTCACGCTTGCTGGAGGGGTGGGGGCGGCCAAGCTGCTCACCGGATTGATCCGAGCTCACCCGCCCCACGACCTGCTGGCGGTGGTCAACACCGCCGACGACATCGTGCTGCACGGCCTCCATGTGAGCCCCGACTTGGACACAGTGGTGTACACGCTGGCCGGAGCGGTCAACCCCGACACCGGCTGGGGTTTGGCTGGCGAGACCTGGCAGGCCATGGACGCCTTGGACCGCTACGGCGGGATCACCTGGTTCCGCCTCGGCGACCGCGACCTGGCCACCCACCTGTACCGGACCCACCGAATGGGCCAAGGGGCTGATCTGGCCACGGTCACCGCCGAGATCGCCGCCGCCTGGGATTTGGAGCTGACCGTGTTGCCGGTGACCAACGATCGGATTGAGACCAGGGTCACCACCGCCGACGAAGGCGAGATCGGCTTTCAGGACTACTTCGTGCGCCGCCGCCACAACGTGGCCGTATCTGCGGTTCGGGTGGCCGGGTCGGAGCGGGCCCGGCCTGCTCCGGGGCTCCTCGAGGCCTTGGCTGCGGCCCGGCTCATTGTCATCGCCCCCTCCAATCCCATCGTGTCCATCGGACCGGTGCTGGAAGTACCCGGCGTGCGCCAAGCGGTAGCCGACCGCCGGGACGCGGTGGTGGCGGTTTCGCCCATCGTGGGCGGGGCCGCCCTCAAGGGCCCCGCCGACCGGCTCATGCGAGAGCTCGGCCATGAATGCTCGGTGGTGGGAGTGGCCCGGCTGTACCGGGATGTGGCGGCCACGCTGGTGATAGACGAGGCCGACGCCCACTTGGCCGACGACGTCGAGACGGTGGGCGTGGCCTGCGTGGTGGCCCCGACCATCATGGACGACATAGAAGCGGCGACTGACCTGGCCCGAGTTGTCCTGGGATGCTCGGCGGAGGGAGCCCAAACATGAGGCTCGAGATTTTCGGTGTGGAGGGTTTGCCGGAGATCGAGGCGGGAGACGACTTGGCTGGGATGATTGCCGAAGCGGCCGACCTGGCCGACGGTGACGTGGTGGTGGTCACCCAGAAGATCGTCTCCAAGGCCGAGAACGCCATGGTCGCGGTGGACCCCGACGACCCCTTGTCGCACAAGCCGGTGGTGGAGCAGGAGTCGGTGCGGGTGCTTCGGCGGCGGGGCGATCTCGTCATCAGCGAGACAAAGCACGGATTTGTCTGCGCCAACGCCGGGGTCGACCGGTCCAACGTGGACTCCAACCAGGCCGCCCTTCTGCCCGACGATCCCGACCGCTCGGCCCGAAGGATTCGCGACGGGATCAGGGCCCGTTCCGAAGTGGAGGTGGGGGTGATCGTGTCCGACACCTTCGGGCGGCCCTGGCGGCGGGGGGTGGCCGATGTGGCTATTGGCGTGGCCGGGGTCCGGCCCATTCTCGACCTGAGGGGCACTCCCGACGCAATGGGAAGGGAGCTCCAGATGACCGAGGTGGCCGTCGTGGACGAGCTGGCTGCGGCGGCCGAGCTGGTCATGGGCAAGACCGAGAACGTCCCAGTGGCCGTTATCCGGGGGATTGACCCGGCCTGGCTCGGCCCTGGGAGCATCCAAGCGGACTTGGTACGCCCTCCAGGCGAAGACCTTTTTCGCTAGTCCGCTGGCACCCGCTCGCCGTTCAAGACCGCAGATGAGGGCACGACAACGTCATCTCCCACCACCGACAGATCACTGAGACGGGCTCGGGCGCCGATCTCCGCCCCATAGCCCACGATGGAGCGCTCGACCACCGCTCCCTGGCCTACGCGGGCACCGGGAAGCAACGCAGAGTCGATGACCGATGCCCCCGAAGCAACGACTGCACCCTCCATCACGATCGAGCCTTCAACCGCAGCATCGGATGCAATCTCAGCCGTCGCGTCGACCCAGCCGCCATCAGACAAAGCCTTCTGTACTTCCAGATAGGCCTCCGGTGTCCCGGTATCCACCCAGAAACCGTCCCATGCCAAGGCATACATTCCCCCCCTATCCACCAGTTGCGGAAACACTTCCCGTTCGATGGACGCCCGGGCCCCCTCGGCCACCGAGTCCAGCGCGGTGGGCTCCAAGGCGTATATCCCAACGTTGATCTGGTTGCTGGGGGCCTGGCCGAACGGGGGCTTCTCCACGAATTCACGCACCCGGCCGTCAGGCTCGCACACCACCACACCGAAGCGGGAAGGGTCGGCCACCGGCGCCAGCGCGATGGTGGCCAGCGCATTGCACCGGCGGTGCAGTGACAACAGATCAGCAAGGGGAAACTGGTGGATCACATCGCCGTTCACGGCGATGAATGTGTCACCTACCTCGGCCATCCGAGCCGCGAAGGCGATGGCCCCGGCGGTGTCCAACGGTTCGGGCTCCACTGCGTAGAACAGCTCCACCCCGGCGCAGCGATGCTGGGGATAGGCGGCCTCGAATGCGTCCGGCCGATATCCAAGAGACAGAACCGCTCGAGTGATCCCCTGCTCACCCAGACGCCCCACCACATGCTCGATCATGGGCCGGTCGACAACTGGAAGCATCTGCTTGGGGCGGGTCAGCGTCAGAGGCCGAAGTCTGGTACCGAATCCGCCGACCAGAACAACCGCGTCCATGCAAGTGGTTCGCCCGGCTCAGCCGCCGTCTTCCACCCTGACGCCCGGCACGTTCTCATCGAAGTTCTCGTCGAACTCCACCGGCCCTTCGGGCTGGGAGAGGTCGGCCACCAGAGACGGCGACACCGCGAGAAGGTCGTTGACCGTGGGGGGCAGAGGCAATACCGCGTCGCGGGGTGCCAGCGCGATGGTGAAGGCCTCGCCGTCCTTCTTGAAGCGGACATCGCCGAAGTCGTCGTAGATGCGCTCATCGGGCTCCGCGGCCACTGCGGTGAGGGCGTTGGACCAGCGCACGATTTGCATAACCGCCGGCTGCCCGTCACACACCGCGTCAACCGCGCTGATCACGCCGAATTCGGCCGCGGTGATCCCGTTCTGGTCCATGGTGACGAACATCGCCTCAAAGAACTTGGCCATGACGGCATCCTCGCCAGCGGCGTTGGCGGTAAACGGGTGGATGTGGATCAGCCCGTCGGAGTGGGAGTGGATGCCCTCAGGGTCGTAGGGATATCCCTGGTTGTTCCTCCGGCCCTCGAATACGGGCTGATGCGCACCGCCTTCGCCGTCGGTGCAATCCCACACGGTGTAGGCCGAGTGCCAGTGGTCGCTGAGGCCGGGGCGCGACTCGGCGTCGCGCTGGGTGCGGGCGATGGCCACCACGGCGACGCCGATCAGGATGATGAGCACCACCACGGCGGGAAAGCCGATGATCCGGCGCTGCTGTCCCAAGCCGCCCATCGACGCGGCCCGCGCCACCTTTCGTGAACCAGAGGCTCTTGCCACGATTTACCACGCTACCCGGCCCGGACCCCCAACCCACACCTGTAGCCAGGGCCGGAGTGTCGCTAGTCCACCAGCTTGCCGAACAGATCCAGGTATCGATCGGCGATCTCCTGGGGCCCCTCGGCTTGGGCTGCGAATGATCTCCCCCGGCGTCCCATCTCGGCGAGGCCATCGCGGTCAGCGACCATTTCGGCCAATGCGGCGCAGAAGGCGTCGGAGTCGTCGGGGTCCACCGTGTGGCCGGCACCGGAGTCGGCCAGCAACCTCTCCACCTCGCTTCCCCGGTCCACGCTGGCCAGCACGGGGCGGCCTGCGGCCAGCACCGAGTACACCTTGGAGGGCACGCTGGTGGTGCCTAGCCCGGCTCGCAGGAGCACCAAGTGCAGATCGGCGGCTGCCAACACCTCTCCGAGACGCTCCGGCGGCTGCCAGCCCACCAGGTGCAGGTTGTCCAGCCGCTCGGCCGCGGCAGCCACCGTGGCACGGGCCACGCCGTCGCCGTTGACCACGAACTGCACGTCGGCCCGACCCTGGTCGGCAAAACGCTGGGCCGCAGCCACCACCATCTCCAGGGGCTGGGAATGGCCTAGGTTGCCGGCGTACATCACCACGGTGCTGTCGGCGTCCTTCAGCCCGAGATCGGCCCGATACGAATTGAGGCGATCCGCCGGCCTGATGCGCCCTGCGTCGGCTGTGTTGGGGATTACCACCACCTTGTCCGGGTCGACGCCGGAGCCCAGCTTGGCCCTCACGTTCTCAGCCATGCCCTCCGACAGAACAGTGACCGCCGCGGCCCGCCGGTACACCCAGCGCTCCAGTCGAGAGGCCGCAGCCGCCACTCGGGCGCGGCGCAGCACGCCGGTCTCCACCGCGGCGTCGGGAAAAACATCCTGCACGTTGAACACCAAAGGCGCCCTCCCCCGCCAGGCGGCCGCCCGCCCCGCAACGCCCAGGGTGATGGGGGGCGACATGGCGAACACCACATCGCAGCGGCCGGCCGCAATCGCAGCATCAATGCCGGCCAGCGCGGTGAACCCGGCAAACCCGGCCCCTCGGGCCATCAGCCGCCCCTTGTTGGAGGGAAACGGGTGCCAACGCCGGATTCGCCCCCACGGCTCCTCCTGGGAGCGGACCAGCCGCCCCTTCCAACCCTCGGCCACCGCGTGGTCCCGATACCACGGAAGGCTGGTGATGATCTCCACCCGGTGGCCGCGGGCCGTCCACTGTTCGCAAATGGAGGTCATCACCTCCCCCGTGGGGGCAGTGTCGGGCTCATAGTGCGGACAAAGCACCAGGATGGACAGCGGTTGCTCGCTCATCTACTCAGCGCCCCGCCCAGATACTGGCTGCGCCGACTCACTGTGCCGCCATCTGGCCGTACAAATCGCACAGCTCCGTTCCCGGATCGAACTCGGCCAACTCGCCAACCCGGAACGCCCCCGCCTCGCTCAAAGTCTGGCGGGCGCCGGAATCGCCCATAAGCTCGCCGATCGCCTCAGCCCACGATTCAGCGTCGTCGGGGTCCAGCAAGCGCCCCCCCGAACCCACCACCTCGGGCAGAGCTCCGGCATCGGCCGCCACCACCGGACAGCCCCGGGCCATGGCCTCCACCACCGGAAGGCCATATCCCTCGTACTTTGAGGGGAACACCACGGCCACGGCCTGTCGATACAAGCCGTCCAAGACGGCTCGAGGAATGCGACCCAACCGGTGCCACCGGCCTCCCACTCCGAGCTTGTCGGCAAGATGGTCGAGCTTGGCATCCAGCGGTCCGGGCCCTCCAGAAATAACCAAGGCCACGTCCACCCCGTCGGCGGCCAAACGGGCCAGGGCCCGCAGCAGCACCTCGTGGTTCTTGTGGGGGTAGGTCAACGCCGGATACAGCACGAACGGGCTGGCCAAGTCGGGCGCCGCCGCGGCCAGGGGCATGTCCGAGTCAGCCGAGGAGGTGTCGACAGGAGCGGGAACGACGGCGACTCGCTGGGGATCCACCTTCAAGCGCTCCACCAGGCGGCGGCGGCAGAACTCGCTCACGGTGACGATCGTCTCGGCTCGGCGTGCCGACCACGGCAGCATCACTCGAAGGTACAGCCGCTTGACCAAGCCGAAGCGCTTGGGATGGTCCAAGGGCTGCAAGTCGTGAATGGTCACCACCGCGGGCTTCACGCCCACAAAGGGAACAGTGCCCCCGAAGTGGTGGACCACATCCAGATTGCGCCGACGGCATTGGGCGGCCAGCCAGGTGTTCTCGATGAGAATCCGAAGCGGTCGCAGACTTCCCACCCGCGGCGTCACCACCTCGTGGCGCTCGGCCAGCCCCCGATGGGCCCTGGCAAACCCCCGAGGCGCGAACAAGGTCAGCCGCACCGGCGCATCCGGCGGAATGGCCGATAGCAGCCTCACCGCATAGTCCTCAGAACCTCCCACTCGGCCCGGTCGCAACCACAGCAGGTTCACGCCAACGGAGACGGTGTGGTTCTCAAGCCCCGTCGAGTCCATCAATCCACGACCTCTTGGTAGACGTCGAGGAGCCCCCGAGCGGTGCGCTGCCAGGTGAACTCGGCCCTGGCCCGCTCCCGGCCCCGCTGTCCCAAACGGAAGGCCTCTTCGGGGCTGTCGAGCAACCCGGCCAGCGCATCGGCGATTGCCTGCGGTCGAAGGGGGTCCACCAGCACCCCGGCCGCACCGGCCACTTCCGCGGTGGCCCCCGTCGCCGAGGTGATCACCGGCGTCTCTTGCACCATCGCCTCCAGCACCGGCAAGCCGAAGCCCTCGGTCAGGCTCGGATAGCACACCACCGCGGCGGCCCGCATCAGCGCCCGCTTGTCAGCCTCGGACACAAACCCCAGTCGCCGGATCGAAGTCGGCAGATCATCGTTCAAGTTCGACTTCCACCCCGCCGGGCCGGCTAATACCAACTGTTCGGCGGAACGGTCCAGCGTCTGCCACGCCTCCAGCAATCCGCTGAGGTTCTTGCGGGGCTCCGCGGTTCCCACCCAAAGCACGAACCTCTCGGCCAGGCCAAACCGCTGTCGCGCCCCCTCGGCTTCCTGAGGCGGCGCGAGACAGTCGTCGACCCAGTACGGGACTATGCGCACCCTGTCCGAGCCTATTCCCGCTTTCAGGCAGTCATCCGCGGTGTGTTGCGACGGGCACACCACGATGTCGGCGTCGTTTCGGGCCAGTTCCAGCGACTGCTCGAAAAACCTCACGCCTCGCGCCGTGAAGTGATCGGGATGGCGCAGAAATGCCAGGTCGTTGACCGTCACCACCAGCGGGGCGGTCCGGGGGGGCACCGCCATTCCGGTGGCGTGGATTGCGTCTACTGGTCCGGTTGCCCGCTGTATTGGGGGCCGCCGCATCTTGTGCCAGCAGCGATACAGGGCGGCCCGGGGCAATCGAAGCTGGGCCACGGGCACGCTGGGAATGAACGGCTCTTCAGGAGGATTCCGGTGCCAGGCCGAGACGCCCACCGTCTCGGGCGGCGCGGCCAGGCGCCCGAGGGCTTCCACACATCCCAGTGCTGCGGTTGCCGTCCCCCCCGGCACTGTATGCCAGCACTGCTCCAGGGTGATTGCCACTCTCACTACACCGATTCTGTCAGCGCCGCGCCAACAAATTCAGTCCACCGGGAAACGCTGCCGCCGACCAAGCAGATCTATTGGCTCGCGACCACCACAGGAGGCCCCGCGTCTCCTAGTGTGTAAACCGATGAGCAGCTTCTGGGAGGGAAAGCGGGTTCTGATCACCGGAGGCACCGGATTCTTGGGCCAAGCAGTATGCCGACTGCTCAACCAGGCAGAACCTGCACTGATGGCCGCCCCCTCCAGCGCCGACTACAACCTGTGCGGCGCCGACGATGCTCGGAGGCTCTTGGCCGACACCCAGCCCGACGTGGTCATCCATCTGGCCGCCCGGGTGGGAGGCATCGGGGCCAACCAGGAGCGTCCTGCCGACCTCTACCTTGACAACCTGCTCATGGGCACCAACATCATCGAGCAGTGCCGACTTGCGGGTACCGACCGGCTGGTTGTCGTCGGCACCATCTGCTCCTATCCCAAATTCACGAAGGTACCATTTGCGGAGGACTCCCTCTGGAATGGGTACCCCGAGGAGACCAACGCTCCCTACGGGATCGCCAAGCTGGCCCAACTCGTACAGCTTCAGGCCAATCGGGAACAGCACGGCCAGCAGGGCATCTACCTGATGCCCACCAACCTGTACGGTCCCGGAGACAAGTTCCACCCGTCGGTCTCCCATGTCATTCCCGCCCTCATGAAGAAGTGCGTTGACGCGGTGGATGCGGGGGACGACAGCATCCAGGTTTGGGGAACCGGCACGGCCAGCCGGGAGTTCCTTTACGTGGACGACGCGGCCCAGGGCATCCTGCTGGCTGCCGAGCACTATCTAGGGGCAGAGCCGGTAAACCTGGGGGCCAACCAGGAGATCGCGGTCAAGGAACTGGTTGAGGACATAGCCGAGGTCACCGGATTCGCCGGCCGGATCGAGTGGGATTCGTCCCGGCCCGACGGTCAACCCCGCCGCTGCGTCGATCCCAGCCGAGCCAAGGAGCTGTTCGGGTTCACAGCCTCCACCCCGTTCGCCGAAGGACTGCTCCGCACCTACCAGTGGTACTTGGCCAACCGTCAGGAAGCCGAATCTCGAGGGCTTTCCGCCACTCCGGAATAGTCAGCGCCCACCACCAACTCCACATCAGCCCCTTCGATCTCGGCCACCAATTCGAGCAGCGGCGGGGGCTCAAGGTATCGGGCCAGCGTCTCTGCCTCATTTTCTGCCGCCTCGGTATAGCGCACGGCGGTTCTGGCCACATCAAACCGGTCGGCATTGCCTCGGTCGACCACGGAGAAACCGGCCCGCTCCAAAGCCGCTTCCACCCCGGCGACGGTGCCCGAGCTTGTGCCGTTCAACAACCGCACCCGCACGCCGGCCAGGCTCCCGGCCTGGAAGAACTCCAGCAATGGCTGGGCTTCCTCCTCCAGCAACAACAGCACCTGCTTGCCGTCGATTGTGGCGTCCACAACCGGAAGCCGGTAGCGCTCGATCTGGTCCACTTGGAATGATCGGAACTCGTCGCCCAGGTCCACGAGCTGTCCCACGGTGATGCGGTCGTCCAACGTGATGCTGGGATTGTCGTCGTCCAGCAGTTCGTTGGCCACCCTGCGCAGGTTGAGGGGGTTGCGGATGCCCTTCTCCACCGCCCGCTTGAGCGTGGCCACCATGAACTCCTGTTGGCGCTGATTGCGCTCCAGGTCATTCCACACGCCGAGCCGCACCCAATCGTCGTCGTTCGCCGGATTGCCCCCCTCTTTCAGCGTCAGCGGCCGACGGGTTCGCACATAGGCCAGTGCGGTGTCGGGATCGAGGGTGATCACGCCGGACTGCTCGATTCGCAGCCCCAGCGAGTCATCCCGAATGGGTTGGGCAATCTCCACCGGCACCCCGTCGACGGCATTCACAATTCGCAGAAACCCCGCGAAGTTGATCTCCACGTAGTGGTGGACGGGCACTCCCAGGAACTCCGACACCGTCTCGATCAAGGTTCCGGGTCCGCCGATGCCCCGAGCGGTGTTCACCCGCTCGCTCCATCCCCTGCCGGCTATGGGCACCCAGAGGTCGCGGGGAATCGACAGCATGGCCACCCGGTCGGCCTCGGGGTCAATGCGCACCAGGATCACCGAGTCGGTCAGCAGGGTGTTCACGTCCCGATCGATGTGGATGGGACTGTCGGGGTCGATTCCCGCCGCGTTGTCGATCCCCACCAAGAGAAAGTTCAGGGCCTCAGAAGGGCCGACTGCTTCGGGGTCAACCGACGTTCCCACCAAGTCCAAAGACAACCCCACCGACACCCGGGGTATCTGGCTGACCTGGGATTTCACTATGCCCAATCCGGCTGCCCCACCCACCGCGGCCACAAACACCAGCAGACCGGCCAATACCACCAGCAGCTGCCTCCAGGTTCGCTTGCGTGCTCTTCGCCTGCGCATCATCACCCGCCAGTGTAAGAGCGTGCGCCCCCTTCAAAGACGCGGCCCGCCGCGTTTAGAGAATCCGATTCGCCACGGCAAATTTCGCCGACTTGATAGCCTGCACGCCTGTATGACGGATGGGGGGAGTTGGTGTCGGTGAGTGAGGCCGTTTGGGATCCGGCGATTGACCCGGTGCTGTGCTCGCCGTATCACCGGCCTGATCTGCACTGGTCGCTCGACGACACCGGACGGGCCGAGCGGGGCCAGCCGCCAGTAATGGGCCGCCGCCTGCCGATACGCATAAGCGTCCCCGAAGACCAGAAGTCAGGTCAACAGCAGACACTCCATCTGGAAGACCGCAAGGTTAATCAGACAGTGGAGATGGTGCGAGACGAAGTGGACCGGTGGCGTGACGACGGCTACCCGGGCACTACCGCCGCCACCCGGCGGCTCTTACACCACTGGACCGATCCTCAGGCCATGATTCACCGTCTGTTCTTCGCCCAAGTAGAGGCGGCGGAAACGCTCATCTGGCTGAGGGAAGTAGCCACCCGCCAGAATCCGATCCGGCGGGAGTTGGAGGCCGAGGCCCGCAAGCACAACGACGGGATAGTGCGGCTGTGCGCCAAGATGGCCACCGGCACGGGCAAGACGGCGGTGATGGGCATGGTGATCGCCTGGCAGACCCTGAACGCGGCCCGATCAACCCGCACCCGCAACATCATGCATACCGACCGGTTCGTCGTGTTCGCCCCCGGTCACACTGTGCGGGAACGGCTCGGGGTGCTCCTACCCTCGGACCCAAACAACGTGTACGACGACATGGGCATTGTCCCCCACGACATGCGCCAAGACCTGAACCGGGCCAAAGTGCGGGTGGTGAACTTCCAGGCCTTCACCCAGAAAGACCTGATAAACGACGGGCCAGCCCGTAAGTTGCTGGGCAAGGGCCGGGGCGACGATGTGGAGTCGTGGGAAGCGGCGGTGGGGCGGGTGCTGGGCGATCTCATTGCCGGTGCGGAGCGCAGTGGAGTGTGCGTGATAAACGACGAGGCCCACCACTGCTATCTGCCCCCAGAGCGAAAGCGGGCCAAGGCCGATCAAGACGAGGACCGGCGGGCCGCGGTGTGGTTCAACGCCATCCGGGCGCTACGAGATATGGGAGTGCTGGGCCGGGTAGACGCTGGACTCGGCCAGGCCCATCCGGTGCTGGACTTCTCAGCCACGCCATTGTGGATCGACACCGCCAGCAAGTCCGAACCCGAGCAGTTCCAGTGGGTGGCCTCCGACTTCGGCCTGATGGATGCCATCGAATCGGGTTTGGTGAAGGTGCCCCGAGTGCCCATCGACGACGACAGCACCCGAGATGAAACCGTATGGCGCCGGCTGCACCAGAACACCCAGCCCAAGAAGCTGCCCGAATGGTTTGCAGCCCCCGACAACGCCGGACGCCTTCCCGAAGCCCTTGGCGGGGCCGTGGCCGCGGTGATCGAAGACTGGAAGCGCACATTGAAGGTCTGGCAGGGCGATACGGAGAGAGAGAGAGAGAGAGAGAGAGAGAGAGAGGAATCAGCCCACACCTCCAGTCGTCATCTTCGTGGTGGACAACATCCGCAACGCCACTGCGCTCTACGAGCACCTCGCCGGGAAGATCGATGCCGACGGTACCGCCCGACCCGGCGCGTACGCGGAGCTGTCCAATGTCGACGAGCACGGCAACTGGCATAGCTCACCCCGAACCCTCGTCGTCCACAGCAAGGTAGCCGAGGGCGACACGATCCCCGACTCGCTGAAGACCCTGCTGGTGCGGACCGCGGGGCTCGACAGCAAAAAGGACGCCGAGGCCGCGGTGCGGGAGATGCTCAACACCGTGGGCAAGCCAGGCCAGCCCGGCGCCGACGTTCGTTGCGTGGTGTCGGTTGCCATGCTCACTGAAGGATGGGACGCCCGCACTGTGACCCACATCGTGGGTTTTCGGGCCTTCAGCACCCAGCTCCTGTGCGAGCAGGTCACTGGGCGAGCGCTGCGCCGTACCTCCTACGACGCGCTGCGCGACACCGACGACGGCCGCCAACTCCTCGAGGCCGAGTACGCCGATGTGGTGGGCATCCCCTTCGAGTTCATGCCCGGCGCGGGCCAGCCTAACGTCGCCCCCAAGCCGCCCAAACCCCGCACCCGAGTCCACACTCTGGAAGGCCGCCGTGATCACCGCGTTGCCTGGCCCCAGGTCACCGAGTATGTGCGGACCGCTCCCCAAGGCCGGTTCGCCCTAGAACTCAACCGGGTGAAGCCGTGGAGGCCCAAGCCGCAGACGACGCCCACCACCACCGCGTTGCAGGGAACGGTGGGCGAGGAGACGATCCTCAGCTCACTGGCCGATGGTGAGCGACAGCGAACTGCCCAAATGTGGTTGGCCTCTGAAATCGCCAGTCATCTGACCATCGGCAACCACAATCGCGACTCCGCTGGCAACCCGGCCGAGGAACGCCAGCAGGGTCGAGCCTCGTTGTTCCGCTCCGCGCTGGCCGCGGTAGGCCAATGGGCGGCCCACCCCAACGTGGTCGGCGATCCCGCCACAGAGGTCTACGACTTACGACCGGTGGTGGCCGATCCCGCCAACCGGCTCGAGGCCGCCGAGGCCATCCTGGATGCCTGCGACTTCGGTGCCGAGCAGGAATCCCCCCGGCGGGCCCGACTGGCCCAGCCCGCCATCTTCGACACCGCCAGGGTGGATTTCGAAACCACCTTGGCCCACATCCACGAAACCCGCCACTCCGAGTTGTCCCACGCCGCGTGCCATTCCAACCTGGAACTGCTTTGCGCCGAGGCGCTCGACGCCGACCGCCGGGTCACGGCCTGGGCCCGCAACTTCCAACTGGGCTGGAGCATCCCCTATTGGGACGAAACCGTGTGGCGGCGCTATGAACCCGATTTCGTGGCCCGGCTCGAGGGGGGCGCGAACCTCATTTTGGAGTGCAAGGGCGCGTGGGACGACAAGGCCATCGCCGCCAAACACTGGACCGAGAATCACTGGATTCCGTGCGTGGCCGGCACCACTGAGCTTCCCGATGAGCTTCGGAGCTGGCACTACGGGGTGGTCGACGATGCTGGCTCGGTGCGCTACCAACTCGATTTGGCCATCAAGGCAGCCCTCAAGGAAGGAGCGACGTAGTGGCTCGACGATCCTCTGGTCCGCCCCGCCCACCGGGGGCGTACCGCCACGAGCAGGCGTCGCGGGTGTACCAGCCCACAGCCGAGACGGCACCGCTCATGGACGACTACCAACGCCAACCCAAGGAGTTCACCGTGACCCGTGTCGATACCGGACTGCCTGCGGACCAGGCGACCACCGACCGCGCCGCCCAGCCGACGCCCCGGCTGGCCTGGGACCGCCAAGGCCACACCTCAGCCGATGACGGCCCCCACCGCTTCGCGGGAACACCGCTGTACACGAGGGAAAAGATCAACCCGCTAACCATGATCGACCAGCTTCGCCGCCCCGACGCCGGGGTGCCGCTTAACCTGCTCGACGACTTCAACGGCCTGCCCGCCGATGCTCAGAAGTGGGAGTTCTACCAGCACTCCGGCCACTGGCAGAACCGCCTCATCCACGGCGACTCTGCTGAGGTGATGCAATCGCTCATCGCCCGCGACGCCCTAGCCGGACAAGTGCAGATGATCTACTTCGACCCACCCTACGGCATCAAATACAACTCCAACTTCATGACCGCCACCGACAAACTCGAAACCAAGAACGACGACACCGGCATCCCGGTGGGCGACACTCTGCCCATCAAGGCATTCCGGGACACCTACCGCAACGGCATCCACTCCTACCTCGACGAAATCCACGAGAGACTAGTGCTATTCCGCGAACTCTTGGCGGAGTCAGGTTCCTTGTTCTTGCAAATCGGAGATGACAACGTACACAGGCTTGCCGTGCTGTGTGATGAAGTGTTTGGAGAAGAGAATCGGGTGGCAACAATTACATGGAAGCCAACAGGTGGTTCATCAGCAAGAACACTTCCGGAGACAGCAAGTTACTTACTGTGGTATGCAAAAGATCGCGAGGTTCTAAAATATAGACAAATCTATGAACGTTTAACTCGCAAAGAAGTCTTAGATCTGTTCTCTTGGGCAGCTCTATTCGAATGCAGCGATGGGTCAGTGAGAAGTCTGTCACAAAATGAAAGAGCAGAACCTGACACCCACTTGCCCAAGGAGGGCAAGATTTTTCGAAGTATGCCTCTAACCTCTCAAGGGGCTTCAACAACTGGACGCACTTGCGAATATGAGTACGATGGGATAACATACCATTCTGGAAGCACGCGCCATTGGAGTGTGTCTACTCCTGAGGAGCAGACACACGCCACTGGGACGGAAGCACGCGCCATTGGAGTGAATTCGCCGCCTAACGGCGGCGAGGATGAAGTGTGTGGCCTCGATCGACTTGCCCAAATTGGCCGTTTGCATGGCAGTGGTGCTGGTGGACAACTGCACTGGAAGTGGTACGAAAGGGAAGTACCAGGAAGACGGATTGACAACATGTGGCCGAGTGTGATGTCCACTAGATTGACTAAACGCTACGTAGTTCAGACTGCTAATCCGGTCATCGAGCGCTGCATCCTCATGGCCACCGACCCCGGCGATCTTGTCCTTGATCCCACCTGTGGCTCCGGGGTCACACCGCATATGGCTGAGCATTGGGGACGGCGCTGGATCGGGATCGACGTCGGGCGGGTCTCCATCGCTGTGGCCCGTCGCCACCTGCTCACCGCGGTGCATCCCTGGTACCTCACCCGCGATGGGAGCAGCGATCCCGCCGCAGGGCTGGAGGTAGAGACTATGCAACGGGTCTCCGCGGCCACTTTGGCCTACAACACGGTACACGACCCCGAGAACACCATCTATCTGGTCGACCGACCCAGGGAGGACACCAAGCGTTCCCGGCTAACTGGGCCGTTCACGGTGGAGTCGGCATCGCCCTACGCCTACCTGCCGTTCAGCGAAGACCCGGCTGCGCAGGCCACCGACATTGGCGCTGCCGAAGGCCAGAATGCCGAGCGACTGCTCGAGGCGCTGATCGCCCATCCCATCTGCGATGCCTCGGGCCAAGAGGTATTGAGCGTGGTCGAGACCACCCCGTGGCCCCGCGGCCTACTGGTATCGCACGAGGCCGACTGCACCGCACCGGGTCGGGAGACCCGGCTCACCGCGGCCATCATGCTGGCCGCCTCCGATGTCACGGTGAGCGCCGAGATGATCGCCCGAGCCGCCAGCGAGGCTCGGCGAGCCCGCCACGACATCTCCGACCTCATCATCGTGGCCGGCGCCTTCGAGGACGCGACTAGCGCCGATGCCGGTGCGGTGCGGGTCCATAAGGTGGCCGCGTCGCGCGACCTGCAAATCCCCGGTCTCGGCACCGAGCCCGACGCCGGTGCGCTCACGCTTTTGGGCGAGCCCGACGTGTTCTGCGAGCGCGACCGCGAGGGCAATCTGGTGGTGGAACTGGCGGGCTACGACACCTACGACCCCTCCACTGGGCGGGTCAAGCAGTCGAGCGGCGCCGATGTGGACTGCTGGATGGTCGACACCGATCACGACGGCACCGGCTTCTTCCCCCGCCTGGTGTACCTGACCGGCTACAAACGGGGCGACCCCCAGATCAAGCGGCTGCTCAAGTCGCTCGGAAAAAACCTCGACAAAACAGCCGAGGAAGCCCTGTGCGGCACCGTGTCGCAGCCCTTCCCCCCGCCCCGCCCTGGCAACAACGTGGCCGTCAAGATCATCACCCGCACCGGTGCCGAGATGACCGCCATTGCTGAATTGCCCCTCAGATAGGGAGTCGAGCTGACAGAAACGTCATTGTGGTTGATGTTGCTGTTGTTGAATAATTTCTAAGATTTTTTCTGTTTTTCCACGATATTCAGAGGGTTGTTGTCACTGGTTGTTGATATGCTTACAGCCATGAGATTTGCCCCTGACCAGGCCGAATGCACCGAGGCCGCTGATACCGCTGGAGGCGGTTGCGGGGCGGCGGTGTGCGTCAGCGCTGTGGACGTTGCCGGTCTCTCGGAAGAAGGTCTACGGGGGCGGATCAGTCTGATCGGCCAGGCCGAGTCGATGCTGGCAGCGATGAAGTCACGGGCCATCGCGGAGGCAACCCGGCGCTCCAGTGCGGTCAACGCGGAGCGAATCGTCTGCGAAGAGCTGCGATCTTCCAAGCGCAACGCCCGCCACGATGTGCGAAACGCTGAGCGCTTGTCCAAGCTGCCGGCCGCCAGCGAGGCATTGGCCGCAGGCGAGATCACCGAGCCCCACGCCCGGCTGATCGCCCGGGCCTCCTCTGAGGGGCCGATCGACGAGCAGGTGCTCGTGGACGCGGCCAAGACCGAGCGGATCGACGATTTCTCCAAGACCATGCGCCGCCACCAACAGGAAATGTCCGGCGACGACGGGATGGCCATCCTCGAGGCCCAGCGAAACAGGCGCACCTCGCGGATGTTCAAGAGCGCCGACACCGGCATGTTCGTATGGAACGCAGAGTTCGACCCGACCACTGGTCAGCATATAGCCGCAGTCGTGGCTGAGAAAGAACGCGAACTGTGGCGCCAAGAAGACCCCAAGACTCGCCGCACTCCCCAACAGCGCATGGCCGATGCGCTAGCCGAGCTGATCTTGGAGCCCGAGAAGGGCAAGGCCAAGGGTATCGCCCTGGTGCTGGTAGCCGACTACGACGCCACCAACCGGGAACTGGTCAACGCCAGGTTCTCCGACGGCACACCACTGCCCATGCAAGAACTGGTGCGGCTCGCCCTCAAAGCCGACATCTTCCCCGCCATATTCGACGCCAAGACCCAGAACCTCTGGCTCGGGCGCACACGCCGCACCGCCACCGACGCCCAGCGCATCGCCCTGACGATCCGCGACCAGGGCTGCATCGGCTGCGGCGCCGCCCCCAACCGCTGCTTCTCCCACCACATCAAGTTCTGGAGAAACGGAGGGACCACCGACTACCCCAACCTCGTGCTGGTCTGCAACGACTGCCATCACGACATCCACGACCACGGCTACCAGACCACCCAAGACCCCGACACCGGCCGATGGCAAACCCAACCCCCACCCGACCCATTCCCCGACACCGGAACAACCAACTGGCAGCCCGCTCACGTCAACTCGGTTCTGCTGAACTGAGAGGTAAGAGAAATCAGCCCTCCGCCAGTGGGAGTTGCTTACATGAAGTTCTGCGCCAAAAAGACGCCCCACACGCTTAGCAAGAAGGCCACCAGAGTGCCGTAGTGAAGGCGGGCCTGCTTGGCCAGCGCCGACTCTACAAAGGCCCGCAATCCGGCAATTTCGACGTGCACCCCGGCGAAACCCGACTCTACAAAGGCCCGCAATCCGGCCATCTCTGTCGAGTATTCGGTCCGCAATTCAGCCATCTCAGCCCGCAATCCGGCACCGAGTACCTCCAAGTCGGCCTTGGTGGCCAATTGGTCGCGGCCCTCAGGCAGAACACACCCCATCAGGGTCTCCGTTGCATCCCTGCCAATTGCGTCCTGCAACCTGCCCACCAACTCCATCCGCTCAATCTCGCTCACCGGCATCGATCTCTCCCTCTCGCTCAAGCAATTTGAAAGGGCAGCCATTGAAGCCGGCGCCGAAAGCTCCCTCACCATAACCGGGGCCAATCCCCTACACAACCCTGAACAAGGCAAAGGACGAGACAACTGGAGCAAATGCTCAAGTACACTGCACCCGATGGAGATGGCGGCTATTGCCGTGGTGGGACATCACCTGTGTTCCCGGCTGGTTGACGTCACCGACGATTTGGGTGCCCTGGAGTCAACCGGTTTCTGGGCTGTGGCCATCGATTTCCACGGCAAGGCAGTGTGCGCCCGATTCGACTCCGTGCGTCCCGCTCGCCCTTGGAGGGGCCGTCCTTGGAAGGGCCTCCCCGCCGACTCCTGGACCAGCTCGCTGGATCAGGCCGGCTTCACATCCGGGGTGTCGGAGATCCGGGACATGATTGCCGCCGGTAACGTTTACCAGGTAAACCTCACCCGCCGACTGAGCGCGCCGCTCATCGATCCCGACACCGACATCGCCGCGCTGGGGGCGGCGCTGGCCGAGGGCAACCCCGCCCCCTACGCTGCCGTGCTGCGGCTGCCCGACTACGGCGTTCACATCGCCTCAGCCTCACCCGAGCGGTTCTTGGAGCGCAATGGGCAGTGGGTGAAGTCGTCGCCCATCAAGGGCACCGCAGCGGAACCGTCGGGGCTGACGCCAAAAGACCAGGCTGAAAACCTGATGATCGTCGACCTGGTGCGCAACGATCTTGGGCGGGTGTGCGACTACGGCACGGTGAGCGTGCCCGCCCTGTTCTCCCTGGAACACCATCCCGGACTCGTACACTTGGTGAGCACCGTTCGGGGACGGATGGCCGCTGGCTGCGGTTGGCCGGAGCTGATCGACGCCACCTTCCCCCCGGGGTCGGTCACCGGCGCCCCCAAGCTGGCCGCCCTTGACGCCATCGATGCCCTGGAGTCCCAGCCCCGAGGGGTGTATTGCGGCGCGGTGGGCTGGGTGGACGCCGATCGCCAGCGGGGCGATCTGAACGTGGCCATCCGCACCCTCTGGATCGAAGACGAGCACTTACACCTGGGAACCGGCGGGGGCATCACTTTTGACAGCGACCCCGAAGACGAGTGGCGCGAAACCGAACTGAAGGCCAAGCGGCTCCTAGCCGTGGCCACCGGGGAATACATCGCGATATGACGGAGATGCCGACGCCCGCTGAGGCTTCGCCACAGGCCCGCACCGTATGGATCAACGGGGCGCTGTTGCCCGAAGACGAGGCCCGGATCTCACCCTTCGACCACGGTTGGCTGGTGGGCGACGCCGTGTTCGAGACCCTGATCATCGTGCGGGGAATGCCGTTCGCCGCTCGCCGCCACCTGGAGAGGCTGGCCTACTCGGCCAAGCACTTGGGCGTCACCGTGCCCGATACCGAGGTGCTGCGGGATGCCATGATCGCGGTGGCCGCCGCCAACGGCCTCCAGGAGGGTCGGCTGCGGGTCACCGTTAGCAGCGGCACCGGTCCGTTGGGCAGCAACCGCGGCGACAGCCCGCCCACCGCGACGGTGGCCGCCACCCCCCAGGCCCCTTGGCCGGCCACCATCGCAGTGGCCACCGTCGACTGGACCATCAACGAGCGCAGTCCCCTGGCCGGCCTCAAGACTGTGTCTTATGGTGCCAATGTGCGGGCGCTCGCTGAGGCCGTAGACACCGGGGCCAGCGAGGCAATCTTCGCCAACACCCAAGGCCAATTGTGCGAGGGCACCGGCAGCAACGTGTTCCTCGCCTATGAAGGCCGACTGATCACACCCTCACTGGCCTCAGGATGCTTGGCCGGGGTAACCCGCCAGCTCGTGATCGAACTCACCGGCGCACTTGAGAAAGATGTGCCGCTCGAGGCGCTGGCCTCGGCCGACGAGGCGTTTCTCACCTCCACCACCCGCGACGTTCACCCCATCCACGCCGTCGACGGCCACCCTCTTCCCTCTGCTCCCGGCCCCCTCACCCAAGCCGCGGCCCAAGCGTTCGCCCACCTCAAGGCGACTCAGATTGATCCCTGAGATGCACAACATCTCCAACCACTACCCTTCTCCCACCCTCTAGAAGCAACCCACCCCGATCGTCCACATCCTCGGCCAATCCTTCCAGCACCCTCCCGTCACCCAGCTCAACCGAAACCCGGCGACCAAGAGTGGCCGACTCCCGACGGGCCGCATCAACCATCTCCGCTTGCCCGGAGGCCGCCTCGATCCGATCCATCCAGTGGGCGAACCCCGTCAGCACTGCGACCAGGAGCTCTCGGCGGTCAACGGCTGAACCGCACACATCCTCCAGAGCGACCGCGGTGCCGACAACCTCGGATGGCGCTGCTCCAGTCCGCACATTGAGGCCCATACCCACGACCACGGCCTCGAGCCTGTCCCCGGTCACCACCGACTCGGCCAGCACTCCGGCCAGCTTGCGATCTTCCACCACCAAGTCGTTGGGCCACTTCAAGCCGGGCCGTACCCCGGCCAGCGAGTCGCAAGCCTCCAGCGCGCCCAAAGCCAGCGCGGTGGTCACCAGATGAGCCGCCGCGACGGGAATTTCGGGCCTGGTCAACACCGAGAACAAAAGGCTCGACTCCGGTGCCGCATCCCAGGTCCTACCCCGGCGCCCTCGCCCTGCGCTCTGATAGTCGGCCACCAGAACTCGGTTTGTCTCTGAGCCTTGGCGGGCCGCAGCCAAGAGATCGGCATTGGTCGAGCCGGTTTCGGATACCCATTCCACCTGATAACCGGCAACCTCGTTCATGTCCACGCGCCAAACTCCAATCTGTCGAACCGCCATTATTCGCGTGCTTGAGAACCCGTCTGCCACCATATTGCCGTGTTGTCCAAGGTGCTGATCGCAAACCGGGGGGAGATCGCTGTTCGAGTGATCCGGGCCTGCCGGGAGTTGGGCATCGCCACGGTGGCGGTGTACTCCGACCTCGACCGCAGCGCCCTCCATGTGCGGATGGCCGATGAGGCCCACGCGCTGGGCGGTCAAACCGCGGCCGAGAGCTACCTCAACACCGAGGCCATCCTCGATGTGATCGAGCGCACCGGGGCCGACGGCGTCCACCCCGGCTACGGCTTCTTCTCCGAGAACGCTGACTTCGCCCGGGCCATCACTGCCCAGGGCGTGGCGTTCATCGGCCCCAACCCCGAGGCAATCGAGGTCATGGGCGACAAGATCTCTGCCCGCCAGGCCGCCGAGCGGGTCGGGGTGAGCGGAGTTCCCGGCACCACCGACCTCATCACCGACCCCGACCAGGTCAGGGCCTTCGGAGATGAGCACGGCTACCCTGTGGCCATCAAGGCGGCCTACGGCGGCGGCGGCCGGGGCATGAAGGTGGTGGCCGACGAGAGCGTGGTGGAGGAGGCCATCGAGTCGGCCCAGCGGGAGGCCCTCAGCTATTTCGGGCGCGACGAGATCTACATGGAGCGCTATCTGGAGAAACCTCGCCACGTTGAGGTGCAGGTTCTGGCCGACAGCCACGGCAATTGCGTATATCTCGGCACCCGCGACTGCTCAGCCCAGCGCCGCCATCAGAAGCTGATCGAGGAGGCCCCCGCGGCCGGCATCGACCCCGAAGTCCTGGCCGCCATGGGCGAGGCCGCGGTAAAGGTGGCCCAGGGCTGCGACTACGTGAACGCCGGCACGGTGGAGTTCCTGTATGAGGACGGCCAGTTCTATTACTTGGAGATGAACACCCGCCTCCAAGTGGAGCATCCGGCCACCGAGCTCGTCACCGGGATCGACCTGGTAGAGCAACAGATCAAGGTGGCCTCCGGCGAGCCCCTGCCGTTCACCCAGGACGAAATCGAGATATCCGGCCACGCCATCGAAGTGCGCATCAACGCCGAGGACCCCGCCGAGGGCGCCTTCCTGCCGTCACCGGGGCCGATCACCGGCCTGCGGGCGCCCAGCGGGTACGGAACCCGTTGGGACGGGGGGTACGAGGCCGGAGATGAGATCAGCCAGTTCTACGACAATCTGGTGGGCAAGCTGATCTGCTGGGGCCGAGATCGGCCCACTGCCATTGCCCGCACCCTGCGGGCCCTCGACGAGCTGGAAGTGAGCGGGGTGGCCACCACCATTCCCGCCGACAAGGCCATCCTGGCCCACCCCGATTTCGCCGCCCTCACCCACTCCACCAAGTGGGTGGAGGAGACGCTCGACCTGACCGGAGTCAAGAGCGCCCCGGCCAGCCCCCCCTCCGACACCGAGCCCCTGGTACAGCGGGACATCGACGTGGAGGTCAACGGACAGCGCTACTCGGTGAGGATGTGGGTTCCCGAAACCGCTCCAGCCGCCGTCGCTTCCGGGCCGAGCGGAGCCAAACGCCCCAAGCGAGCCGCGGCCAGCAAGAGCGGAGGCAGCGGCGGGAGCGGCGACGTCATCGTTCCCATGCAGGGAACCATCGTGAAGGTCATGGTGGCCGAGGGCGACACAGTGGAAGCCGGTGATCCCATCGTCGTGCTCGAAGCCATGAAGATGGAGAACAACGTGTGCGCCGAGAAGTCAGGCACGGTGACCGAGATCAAGGTGGCCGAGGGAGATTCGGTGGGTGGTGGCGACGTGGTGGCAGTCATCGAATAGACACCGCTCTGCGCCGGCTGTCAGCCCGGCCAGCCCCCCGGTAGCATCGAACAAGCTCATGGCCGATCCCCAACCGCACTCACAGGCCAGCACCTCGATCATCATTCCCAGCGCCGGCCAACGCCTGCCCGGTGCTGAGACATCGATGCTGAACCGCTGTCTGGACACTCTGGCCCAACTCGAGCCCTTGCCCAAGGAAGTGATCGTGGTGGTGGGCGATGAGTTCCAGGGTGAGCAGCCCCGGCCATCACTCCGGTCAGCGAACAGCCTGCCAGTAGAGGTCATACACCGGGGCCCGGGAACCTTCGACTTCTCCAGGGCCGTCAACTGCGGGCTGTTGGCCAGCAGCGGGAAGCTTATTCTGATGCTCAACGATGACATCGAGGCAGAAACCACCGATTGGCTGGTCCAAATGGCCGCTCATCTCGACGATCCCACCATCGGTGCCGTCGGGGCAACCTTGCTGTATCCCGACCGGTCGATTCAGCACATCGGCATAGAGATCGGAGACGCCCAGCCCATTCACTCGTTCCGGGGATGTCAGCTATCTGAAGCCGCCGCGGCCGGGGCCGATGTGGCCCACGATGTGATCAGCGTTACCGGGGCCTGCCTGCTCGCCCGACGCAGTGACGTGCTGACCGTTGGGGGGATGTCGCTAGAGTTTCCTGCTTCCTACGGCGACATCGATTTGTGCCTCCGGCTTCTCCGATCGGGCTTGCGAGTAGTGGTGGAGCCCGCTGCCACCCTGATACACCACGAGAGCGCCAGCCGGGCACCGGTGATCGAGCCTTGGGAATGGGAGAGGTTCATCGCCCGCTGGGGCGAGGACGCCAGCTCTTGGCACCTCCCCGTCAATTCTGCGACTGGCCACCACTACGATTCACCCATGGTCGCAGACCTGGTCGACAGTGAGGATCACGAGCAGATCCGCCACGAGATTCTCAGCCTGCGCGAAAGAGCCTTGGGCGCCGAAACGCGCAGCCAGCAGCTCGCCGACCGCGTCGCCAATCAAGACGACAGAATTGCCGAGCTAGAAGAACGGGTTGACGAGCGGAACACCCTTATCGAGGAGTGGAAGGACCGCGTCGCTGAGCGGGACACCCGCATAGCCGAGCGAGACGTCCGCATAGCCGAGCGAGATGCCCGCATCGCCGAACGGGACATACGCATAGCCGAAAAGGATGCCCGCGCCGCCGAGCAAGACGCCCGCATCGCCGAATTGGAGGCCGAGAACCTCCGCCTGCGTGAGGACCTTGGCCGATCGGCCATCTTCCGGCTCGCTCGGAGGCTCGCTCGGAGACCACGCCGAGATGAACGAGATGAGTAGGCCCTAATTGGTCGACACGAAGCGGATCAGCGCGGAATTCGAGGCCGAGGCCGACAATCGGCGCCGACAAGACAGCGAAATCGCTCTGCTCGAACTCGAAACCGAGCAGGTCTGGGCCGACTTGTCTCCTTCCGGAGGCTCCTTCGATGTGCTCAGCCACGACGGCCACCTTCTCGACCAAACTGCGAGTCTGGCCGCACTCGACCCCCAGGTGCCCATCGGGTCGCGCCGTGGCCTTCGGGGCATCAAGTGGGCAATTCGCAAGCTGACTTACTGGTACGTCCGATTCTTGACCGACCAATTCAACCTGTTCGCCGGAGTGCTGATCCGGCATCTGCGCAGCCTTGAAGCCCGCCTGGGCCGCTTGGAGGATGCCGCCGGTCTTCCCATCGACCAGTCTGTTCCTGCTGGATGGGGCATTCTCGATGATCCCCCCGAGCCGTCGGCCGAAGTTGTCGCTCAAGTGGCCGGGCTTGCGGGGTCGGAGCCGTGCCTGGTGCTCTCCGCGGGACAAGGAGCCCTCGTTGAGGCCATTGGCGACCGGGGCATGCGCACCTATGGCGTCGAACAAGATCCCGACCGAGTGTTCACCGGACTCAACCGTCGAATCGACGTCCGAACCGGCGACGTGCTCG
Organism: bacterium; assembly: GCA_026708015.1. NCBI lineage: Bacteria > bacterium. The sequence goes on along the minus strand of JAPOVT010000048.1, from coordinate 105,381 downwards.
CCCACTTGGTGGGCTCCGAAGACGGGGAATTCGGAACGATCGTGCTCACCGGCATGGTTGAGAACCTCCCGCTGAAGGACCTGATCGGGATGATCAACCAGGCCAGCTTGAAGCTGAAGGGTGCCGGCCGGATCATCGTGGCCGTGGCCGATCCAACATCCCGGAGCCAGGTCGAGTCGGAGCTGGGATCGGGTCTGGGCATCTCACCGCTCACCTGGCGACACCTGCTGGAGCGCGCCGGCTTCGACGCCCGGCTTGAGCCCTGCGCCGACTCCCGCATCAGCCAGATAGTCGTGGCCCGCCGCACGGCAAACTCCGCGAACGACTCCGAACCGAGCGAAACATGAGCCCGGCTACGGCAAACTCCTCGAACGACTCCGAACCGAGCGAAGCATGAGCCCGGCTACGGCAAACTCCTCGAACGACTCCGAACCGAGCGAAGCATGAGCCCGGCTACGGCAAACTCCTCGAACGACTCCGAACCGAGCGAAGCATGAGCCCGGCTACGGCAAACTCCTCGAACGACTCCGAACCGAGCGAAGCATGAGCCCGGCTACGGCAAACTCCTCGAACGACTCCGAACCGAGCGAAGCATGAGCCCGGCTGTCGACATACTGATTCCCCAGATGGCCTCCGCCGACGCCACCAGCAACCACACGCGGCTCATTCAGGAAATACTCGAGAAAAAGGGCTACGAAGTTCGCATCGTCGTCGAGCGGAGAACCCGAGCAGACAGCAGCACAATCCCAATTGAGCGGTGGAAGGGCGATGCGCGAGTCTCGATTCTCCAGCACTCCATCGGCTCAGAAGTCGCTCAGGGCGCGATCCGCAACAAATCTCCCATCGTGCTGAACTACCACAACATCACACCGGCGAGTTACTTCCGGGCCTGGCAGCCCGAACTGGCCAGGAGCGTCGAGCGGGGACGACAGCAGCTCAGCCAACTGGCGCCGCTCACCCGCCGGGGCATAGCCGACTCTGAATTCAATGCCCGAGAGTTGAGGGACTTGGGCATCAACGACGTGGTGGTCTCCCCTGTGCTCTGGCAGTTGGGCGGCCGTGTCGGCCAACTCGACCAGGGCGAATCGGGGGTCTCCGAGGACGGCGGCACCGTGCTGTTCGTGGGGCGGCTGGCCCCCAACAAGTGCCAGCACGACCTCATCGCCGCTTTCGCAGTGCTGTCCCGCTTCCGGCCCCTGTCGAGGCTCGTGCTGGTTGGCGACGCCTCTCCTCCTCAATACCTGCTCTCCCTGAAGAGCCTTGCTCGCCGGCTCGGCGTGCATGGTCGAGTGGTCTTTGCCGGCAAAGTCTCCGACAAAGACCTGCTCCAGTGGTATCAGCTCTCGGATGTGCTCGCCTGCGCGTCGGAGCACGAGGGATTCGGGGTGCCCCTGGTGGAGGCCATGGCCAACGGCCTGCCCGTGGTGGCCTACGACGCCGCCGCAGTGGCCGAGACGGTGAACGGGGCGGGCATCGTGCTCAGCGACAAGCGGCCAGCGACGATGGCTACGGCCCTAGACCGAGTCTTGGAAGACGAGCAGCTGAGGAATGGCCTGCGGGACCGGGGCATCAAGGCGGCCCAGCGATTCGATATCTCGGTCACGCGCCAGCAGATGTGGATCGCGCTCAAGGACTTGGTCGAAGCCCGGGATTGAACTGGCCAAGAGCCTCAGCGGTTGCGGATGCCTTGAATCAGCTTGGCGACCCTGTTGTGGATTCGCTCTCGCCAGGCCACCCGGGCCAAGCGTTCTCGGGCCTCGGCGACTTCGGCCTGAAGCTCTGCCAGTTGAGCCTCGGCACGAGCGAAGCGGGCTTGAGCCTCCTCTAGGCTCGCGGCCGTCTCATGCTGCTCAGTCAGCTGGGCAATCAGCTCCTGCTGCCGATGCACCAAATGCTCCATGCGCCGGTACGGAGCCAGGGACGATCCCAACAGGTCCAAACGGGAGCGGCTGCCGACATCGTGCAGCTCGGCCAACCTCGCCGCCGGCTGGCGGTACACCCGACGCACCAGTTCGTCTTCCGCCTGCCTCCACCGCCTCATCAGCTCATCGTCGATGTCCTCGCCGATCAAGGTGCCGAGATGGGCCACGAGGCGGTCGTTGCTCCAGGTCACCGGCCAGGGCAGATGGCAGCGAGCGCTCAACATGGCCGAGACCGTCTTCCAAAGCCCCCTGACCACGGCCAACCGGACATCCACTCCCCCGGCCGTTAGCCATTCCCGATCCACGAACTGGAGGCCGTCCTCGGTGACCACGAAGTTGTCCGGCCCAGCATCCAACCAGTCGGGGGGCAGCACCCATTTGGCATCGGCGGGCAGATAGGGATGGGGCGCGGCAACCAAGTCAATGGGTGTCTCGTGAGCTGCTAGCGCCGCCCGCCACGCCCTCAACAGCCTGGCGATCTCGTCGGTATTGCCTTCCCGGGCAGAGTCCAGCAGGCACTGCTCGAGATTTCGACCGGCGAAATAGTCCTCCTCGGCCACTTCGGCTTGCCCCAGCCACTCTTCGAAATCAGAGACCCCGGCTTGTGCCATGAGGCGGCGTTTCACGACCAGCCCTTGGTCCGAATCAACGACAACTGCTTGCTGCCTCCACCGCTGTCGTCGATCAGGAGCCACCCGCCACGCCAGGGACTGCCCATCGACTCGGGCCTCCACTGATTGGGGACTCCGACCAGCTACCACCAAGAATGAGTTGGCCATATCGGGTCCCAGTCCGGCCGCAAGCAGCGTCCGGTGGGCGGCCCTCTCGTCGGCAACCAAGACGGGACGGAAGTACTCACTGCTCGTGGGCTGGCCCACAATCTGGTCCACCATGTCGACACCGTCGGGCCGATCGTAAATCTCCTCGGCCAACACCGCGGTGGGCAGCTTGTAGTCGGGAAACGGGTAGAGCCACCTCTGGGCCGCCAACCCGGCGTCAGTCAGCATCCCGGCCAGCTCCCGTCGAGACCAGGTGGTGGGCTCCCCGTCGCGATAGCCCTCCCATCCCACCCACGGCAGCCCCAGGTGGTCTTCGGGAAAGCCCAGCAGATACTTGAGTCCGAGGCGGTTCTCAATGGCCAGCACCAACGCACCGTCCGGGGCCAGGGCATCGACTACTCGGGCGAGAAGGGCTTCTGGCCCCTCTCCCCCACCATGGCCGGTGCTGGCATATTCCAGCACTCCCACCAATAGAACCACGTCGTAGGCCCCGCGTCCGTCGTCTCCCAACCCTTCGAGCGGTCCACAGAGCACTCGAACGCCTTCCATTCCGGCACAGCGATGGGCGATCAGCTCCGCCCGGACTGCGCTGCCCTCCACCGCAGTCACCGCCGCCCCCCGGTCGGCGCAGATCCGGGTGTTGACACCTGAGCCTGCCCCCACGTCCAGCACCCGGTCATCCGGTCCGATGGCGACCGGGGCCAAGAGCACAGCCCGCTCAGGAGCCAGGTGATAGGCAGTGGGCCAGTCGCGTACCGCCGACGCCAGTTCATCCGACCCCACCCGGCGATCCTCAACCGTTCGGAATAGGGTCAACAGCTCAGCCTCAGCCCCATCGGCATAGGGAAGCGGTTTACCAATTGAGTTGATTGGCAAGGGCTCAAAGGACATTCCAGCTCGCCTCAGACTCCGGACCGCCAGTCGCCCTCCAGATTCAACAGTCCATTGGCCTGAGGGTCGGGCTCGCCGGAGATCTGAAGCCAAAACTCCCGGGCTCGACGGTCATAGAGGAACGAAGCGTCCGAATCCTGCACCGCGGCGTTGACATGGAACGCGCCGGAGCGGAACGGAATGCGGGACAAGCGAAACTCCACCCATCCCTCACCGTCTACCTTGCCAGGTCGAAATCCGTCGGCATGGGAGCGGGGGCCGGCCAGGTGAAGGTTGTTGTGGTCGTAGAACCCCAGTGAGAACACCGGGTCTTCAATCGGCTCCGAGGCGGAGTAGTGAATTCGCACCACCAGCGGGTCTCCCGAGGCGAATGACTTGGGCCGATGCCCGGCGTCATCGAAGAACTCCAGATTGGTGATGCGCAGCGGGGTCGCCTGCCCGGCGTCGGGACGGAGACGATGGCCTACCGAAGCAGCTCCCTCGGTGTCGATGGTGTCGAGATAGGCGTTGATCACGTTTTGCGGGTCGCCCTCAGCCGCCAGAAGGCCCCGGTTCAGCCACGCCATCTGATCGCAGTTGGCCCGCAGCAGGCCCAGATCGTGGCTGACCAGCACGATGGTCACCCCTTGGGACCGCAACGACTCCAGGTGGCTGAAGCACCGGAGCTGGAATTCCTCGTCGCCCACGGCGACCACCTCGTCGACGATGAGGATCTCGGGGTCGACGTGGACGGCAACGGCAAAGCCCAGCCTCACGTACATGCCGCTGGAGTAGATCTTCACGGGGCTGTCGATGAACTCTTCCAACCCCGCAAACTCGACGATCTGCTCCACTCGGTCGTCAATCTGCGATTTCGGCACTCCCAGCACCGAGGCGTTGAGATAGATGTTCTCCCGACCGCTCAGTGCGGGGTGGAATCCCGCCCCCAGCTCCAAAAGGGCCGAAGTCCGGCCCTTGACCTCGACCCGGCCCTCGGTAGGCCGGTAAATCCCGGCCATGACCCGCAACAGGGTGGACTTGCCCGATCCGTTGCGTCCGACCAGTCCGTACATCGAGCCCCGGGGCACCTCCAAGCTGACGTCGCGAAGGGCCCAGAACGGCTCGCTGCGCACTCGCCGGAACGGTCGGCCCGATCCGGGACGCAGCCCCGTCCAAGCTTCCTTCAGGCTCAGGGGCCGGTCCAAAGTCAGCTGAAAGCGCTTGGACACACCATCGACCACCATCGCTTTCTCGCTCATCGCTCCACCACAGTTACAGCTCTTCGGCGATGTCGCGGGTTCGAGCCTTGAACATCAGCCAGCCCGCCGCGCCCACGGCCAGCGAGATGAGAGCCATGAGTCCCAATCGAAGCAGGCCAGGCCAGTCCAGCCCGTACAGAAGTTCGCGAGAGGCCTCGGTGAACTGGGACAGCGGATTCAGCCGGATGATGTCTCGCACCGGCAGCCCCATAGCCCGTTCGGGAATCAGCGACAGCGGGTAGACGATGGGGGTCACGTAGAAGAGGAATTGCAGGGCAATGGTGGACAGGTAGCCCACGTCGCGATAGCGCACATTCCATACGCTGAGCATCAGGCCGATCCCGAGGGCGAAGATCGAGAGAAGCAGCAGCAGAACCGGCCACAGCAGGAAAGTCCAACTCACGTTGGCCAGGCAGATGAAGATCAGCATCAGGATGGACGCCTCGATGACTGCTTGGAACAGCACTGTGAGCAGGGCGGCTACGGCCGGCGCCTCGGGCGGGAAGTACACCTTGCCCAGAAGCGACCCGAGGTCCAGTAGCGCATTCATTGCCCCGGTGATCACGCCGTAGAAGGCGTTCCACATGACCAGGGCGCAGAAGAGATAGAGGGCGAAGTTGTCGAAGCGGCCATTGCCGGCCCGAGGGGGGTCGAACTTCAACAGCACGCCGAACACCAGCGCGTAGATGGCCAGGGTGGCCGCGGGGTTGAGCATCGACCACAGCCAGCCCAGCACCGATCGCTTGTAGCGCGAGCCCAGCTCCCGCTGCACCAGACGGCCGATCAGCTCTCGGTAGCCCCAGATCTCCAGCGCGCTACCCCGGCCTGTCACCCCCTTCATAGCCATCCCCTTCATAGCCGCAGCTCGGGATCGCACAGATGGTCGTACACGCCAGCCAGGTTCAGATCCCAACGAGCGTGGCGGGCGGCGATGTCGGTCAAGCCCTGCTTGGCCAGCCGCTGTCGGCGGGCGGGATCCCGCACCAGAGCCACGATCTCGGCGGCCAGCCCGTCGGCGGTCTGGGGCGACTGCATGCAGTTGTGGTCATGGCGCAGCAGCCAATCCCCCGCCGGGTTCTCGAATGCCACTACCGCGGTGCCACAGGCCATCAACTCCAGCGGCAGATAGGAGGGGTGCTCAGAGGTGGTGAGAGCCACCCCAATGTCGCAGGTGCGGTACAGCGGGCCGGTCTCTCGGTAGTCGAGCTGACCCATGTGGGTGATGAGGGAGTCCATGTGCTCGGGGAAGGCCCACGATCCCGCGGTCACGATGCGCACGTCGTCGGCCAGTTCGTCCTTCACGAGACGCACGGCCCTAGCGGCCAACTCCCAGCAGTTGCGCAGATGACCGGGGCGGGCATAGATGAACACGGTCACCGGGCGGTCGGGATCAGGTTTGATGCGGTTGCGGGCGTGAAAGACCGAGCCGTCCACCGCGGGCCAGAAATGATCGGCCACTCCCCCGTAGCGATCTCGGTAAATGTCGGCTAGATGGCCGGTGTTGCAAAGCCCATAAAGCCCCAGCCGGTAGCTGTGCTCGGCCAGCGCATAGAGCGTGCCGGCCGGGTAGAACATGGGCTCGAAATCCTGGATCAGGTAGAAGCGGCGGGTCTGATCTGGGGTGCGGGCCGCGAAGTAGGCGGTGGTCCACATGGTGGCGATGGCCGCATCGGCGGGGGGGATCTCCTTGGGATTAAAGGCGAAGGAGTCGTGGTAGCTGATAGGACTGTCGGCCAGCGACTGGAAGGCCGCGGAGATCCCTGACCGGTACCACCGCTCGTCGTGGTCGACGGGCCCGGTCATCACCATGAAACGATTCTCCACCCCATGGTGCACGGCCAGATGGTCGGCCAACCGGAACACGGTATGGATGCCGCCGTAGAACGGGTTTTGGAACTCGGGCACAAACCAGTTGACGGTTCTCACCTCACGCCGGCCCTGGACCGCCCGGTGTTCTTGATGAACCGACTCGGCCAGTTCCCGATCGGCTTCGGAGGCGAATGCCAGCGCGTGGGCCTCCCCGGTCTCGTTGCGCTGATAGAAGACTTCCATGGGCCGACCCAGCATCTCGGTGAGCTGCTTCAACACGCCCGGCTTCTCCTCGCAGCGCACCGCCGGCTCCGATTGGGATGCGTCGAGATTTGGGGAGAAATAGGGGTCGCCGCCCATCAGCCAGCGCTGGTAGGCCCAATAGCTGGCGAATACATCGCCGTCGGGAATGTTCGGACCTCTGGTGGCTGATTCTCTATGGGTGATCGGGGTGAATGCCGACACCACATTGCGGTACCCGGCCTGCCGGGCCCGCAGTCCCAGCATCACATCGCTGCCGCAAAGCACCAAGCGCTCGTCGAAACCTCCAATCTCCTCGTACACCGACCGGCGCACGGCCAGACAGGCCCCGGTCACCGCCATCGTGTTTCGGGTCCAATCGGTTGGCCCCATAAGGCTGTCGGAATGCGGGGCCATGCCCTGGAACAGGTGTCCGGCCAAGCCGGTCATCCCGATGATCACCCCGCCGTGCTGGATGAGGCCGTCGTCGTCAAGGAGCTGGAGCCCGGCAACTCCGATCTCGGGGCATTGAGCCCAGCCGATGAGTTCTTGGAGCCACTCGGGATCGCCCGTGGAGGTGTCGTCGTTCAAGAACACCAGCACCTCGCCGGTGGCCTGGGCCGCGGCCCGATTGTTCACTGCGGAGTAGTTGAACGGCTCTTCCCACCAGACGATCCGAGGACTCAGATCAGCAGCCCGATCCTGATACCAGGCCTCGTTTTCGTCGCTTTGGCCGCCGTTGTCCACGATGATGAGCTCAACGCTGGGGTGGTTGGCTGAGCGGATCAGGTCGAATGCGCCCTCCAATAATTCTCGGTTGTGCCGGGTGGCGATGATAACGCTGACCAATACGTCTCGATCTGGCACCCAAGCCAGGTGGACTCCGCTGGCCCCTGCTTCGGCTCGGGCCGACCAGCCCTGACGAGCCACCCAGCGGTTAACCAACTCCAGATGGTGAGCCTCGGGTCGCTCTTCATGGCGATCAGCGGCGTGCAATACCGCGGGCAGTCGGCTCACCTGCTGTTCAGCTACATCCAGACTCAACAGCAGATCCCACCAAAGGGAGTCGTCGTCGGTTCCTGCATCGCGATAGCGCCGCGCGGCGTCGGCTTGCAGACCTCGGGCCCTCATGGCAAAGGCCCGCCCGATGTAGTTCGAACCGGCCAGGAGATCTGGAGACCATCCCGGCTTGAGCCGGGGCTGGCTCAGGCGGTCCAGATCATCGTCGAAATAGACGCCTTCTGGCATTCCCGCCCGGTGCCAATCCCATACCTCGGCCAGACCGGCCCGGTCGTCGTCCCAGTACACCAACTCCAGCCAGGGGTCGCGCCACGCCGCTTGGGCCATTTTGAACACCGCATCGGGCCGAAGCCGATCGCCCGCCCGCAACAACACCACCAGGTCTTTGGGGTAGTGCTGCGACAGCCGGTCGAACTCCTCGGCCAGCCCGCCGACCTCGACCTTGACCACCTCGACCAACCCCCACGACTGGCTGTGGAGCGACATCTCGGTCGCGGCGACGTCGCCGCCGTCGTCCACTACCAATCCCCAAACCTTGAGCGGGCGGGGCCACTCCTCAAACCACTGCCGCTGAAGTTCCAGAACGCTTGAATCGGCCGGCAGCCGGCAGAACCACTCCCGATAGGTCACTCCGGCCGGCTGACGCGGCGGCGCGGGCTCGATCTCGGCCTCCGCTTCGTCCGCCGACTCCAAGCGTTCCGCAGCCGGTACAAGCGGCTCTGCCTCGGGATTCCCCTCATCGCGGCGCCGCTGCCACTCGTCTCTTATACGGGTGAGCGTGTTGCCGGTCTCCCGGGCGATCACCATTGCCCCGCCCACCAGCCGTCGGCGGCGGGTACCCCGGGGCAGAGCTCGCTCAAGGAGACGACGAACCACTACGACACCCTACCTGTACGCCCCGGTTTCCCTTTCACCCGAATCTCCCTCGACAGCCTTGAACGCCGCGCTGGGAATCGGTGTGTACTTGATGGCCAGGGCCGAAACTGGGAGAATTGCCCGGCGGGCGGCCAATCGATTTTGGACGTTCTATGCATTGGCAGCGGTCGGCAGTGCTGAACCGCCCTCGCTTATCCCAGTTACTCGCCGCCGCTTCGGTTCTGCTCGTAGCGGCATCAGTTCTGGTTGCAGCCCCGGCTTCAGCCCAAAACAGCCCCAACCCCCAACCGGTGCTCATCGTGGACCCTTCGGCCACTGCCACCTTCAGTGGAAGCGGCTGGGGTCACGGAGTGGGAATGAGCCAGTGGGGAGGCCTCGCCCGAGCCCAGGCCGGACAGAGTGCCTCAGCAATCCTGAGCTTCTACTACGAGAACACCCAGTTGGTGGAGAACTACGGTCGCCCGGCCGACGACCCGGGACCAGCGCCCACTCCCACAACCTCAACCCCCGTACCGAGCCCAGCCGCGACGCCCACGTCTCCTGAGGACGCGGCCCAGGTGTTGCTGGCCACCACCGACACCACCACCCTTACCCCCGAAGGGATCAACCGGATTACCGTTGAAAACCAGAACATCCCAGTCGGTGGCCAGGATGCAGCCCGTCCCCTGGCCGGAACCCCCATCACCTTCACCCGCCACCAAGGTCGCTGGCACATCACCTACAACGGGACCGACATATGCCCCAACGGCTGTATCGGACAAACCGCCCAACTCCACTTCGCTACCGACACCGCCGTGTCCATATCCACCACCGGCCGCTCCTACTCCCACGGCCGCATCAACCTCATCGCCGTCGCCGGAGACCCGAGCCGGTTCCACATCACCCTCGACTCGCTCACTGTCGAGGAGTTCCTCGACGATCCCCACAACGACCCCGGCGGGCCAGCCCCAATCAGCGACACAGCAGCAGAATGGATACAGGTATTGCTGGCCAACGCCGAGGCGACCACCCTCACCCCCGAGGGGCTTAACCGGATCACCATTGACGACCAGAACATCACTCACAGCGGCCTCGAAGCGGTCCGGGCCCCAGCCGGAACCCCTATCGCCATCTCCCGAGTCGGCGGCCGCTGGCGCATCCGTTACGGCAATGTTGACCTTTGCGGCAACGGCTGTGCCGGGCAGACGGTCCAACTCCATTTCGGCACCGACACCGCAGTGGCCGCATCCACCACCGGCCGCTCCTACTCCCACGGCCGCATCAACCTCATCGCCGTTGCCGGAGACCCGAGCCGTTTCCTGGTCGTCGTGGACTCCTTGACCATCGAGAAGTTCTTCAGCGACCCCCACAGCGCCCTTCCCACCACATCAGTGGGCACACCCCCAACGAATCCCGAGCCGGTGATCGAGACCCCACCGCAGCCGGTGCATCCCGAAGACGCCATCCGCGTCCACCTGAGCACCACCACCAGCACCAGGCTGACCCCCCAAGGGGCAAATCGCATCACTGTCGACGGCCAAGGCGAAATCCGGGTACCCGCGGGCACCTCAGTGACCGTCACCCGCCACGTCGGCCACTGGCATTTTACCGTCAACGGCACCGATGTGTGCGGCAACGGCTGTTCTGGGCAGACGGCCCAACTCCACTTCGCCACCGGCACTTCGGTAAGGGTGTCCAACACCGGCCACTCCTACTCCCACGGCCGCATCAACCTGGTACCCGCCGGAGGAGACCCCGGAACCTTCTATGTGATCCTCGATTCCCTTCCTATGGAGAAGTATCTCCGGGGCATCGCCGAGACGCCCATGAACTGGCCGCTGCCAATTCACGAGGCCCAGGCCATTGCCGCCCGAAGCTACGCCAGCGCCACCCTTCGGGAGCGGCGGGCCTCTGGCTCGTGGAACCGGCCCTTCGACCTGTACGCCACGGTTTGGGACCAGGCATTTGTGGGAGACCTCCGCGAGAAGCACGCCGACGCCGCTACCTGGCTCCAAGCCGTGGAGAACACCGAGGGGCAGATATTGCAGCACGGCGGTGCCCCCATTCGAGCGTTCTATTCGGCGTCCAACGGCGGCCACACCGAGCGCAGTGGGTATGTGTTCTCCACTGATCTCCCCTACCTGTCAGCCAAACCCGACCCCTTCGACAGCCAAGACGGCAACCCCTACACCTCATGGACGCGCTCCTATTCAGTTGCCGACCTCAACCGGTGGTTGAACGACCATTCCGATACCGCAGTGGGGCAGCTCATCAGCATGGAGACCGTGGGTGGCATTGGCGGATCGGGACGGTTGGACAAGGCCCAAATCCGGATCATCGGCACCTCTCGTACTGTCACCGTCACCGGCAACCGACTTCAGGCCCGGATCAATACTGCGGCCCGAGAGAGCGGACAGAACCAGCTCTTGTCCACCCTCTTCAGCTTCACCGTTCCTCTGGCCACCGTCACCACCACGCCAGACGATCCGGGGGACCCCGGGGACATAACCCCGGCCGACGATGTGTTCTACTCCGGAGTCATCGACGGCCCGGACTTCTGCCTCAACTTCAGCCTCGGCGGTCCAACCACCTACGCCTTCGACAGCGACGACAACGGAATCGCCGACGTGTGCTCCCTGCCCACCACCCGCCGGGTGGCCGTAGCCCGCCAGAACGCCTTGCAGGATTTGAAGGACTTTGGAGATGCCCGGCAAGTCTTTGCCGACCGCCTAGCCGAGGAGTGCCGCTCGCTCCTGTCCGCTACGTTCGGCGAGCCAGAGCAAGAGGCGGTAGACGAGTGCGCCCAGTACCGGGATGTCCAGGCTAACCCGTCCACGGCCCCGGTCCCGCCAACCAGCCCCGGCCCGGAGACAGAGCCAGCCGACAACAACGGATCACCGATGACCGCCGATGACGAGATGTTCTACTCGGGAGCCATCGACGGTCCGGACTTCTGCCTCAACTTCAGCCTCGGCGGTCCAACCACCTACGCCTTCGACAGCGACGACAACGGAATCGCCGACGTGTGCTCCCTGCCCACCACCCGCCGGGTGGCCGTGGCCCGCCAGCGGGCCCTCGAGCACCTAGAAAGCCAGTTCTCCGACAACTTCGAACTCCTGTTCTTCTCACACTGCCGCCGCGTGCCTGAAACCTTCGGCGAGTCAGAGCAAGAGGAAGTGGACGATTGCGAGGCCATTCGCCGGTCGGCCACCATCTGACCGGGGGGCGGATGTCGCGTTGTCAGAGCCAGCTCCGCCGTCGAGGTCAGCCCTAAACATCCACTGATCAGCCCCGCAGATCGGCCACCAAGCGATGCAGCGACTCCCGGTAGTCAGGGGGCTGGTCCAAGCCGGTCAAACCCAGCGCCCGGTTCTCCAGCACCGAGTTCGCCGGTCGGGGGGCCAGACGAGGCGGATCGAGTTCAGCCGTGGTGATGGGCTCTACCCGGTCGGGGTCATGGCCTGCGGCGACCATGACCTCCCGGGCGAACTCATACCAAGACGCCTCTCCCCGATTGGTCACGTGATACAGCCCCGGAGATCGGTCAACGCACAGCCGCTCGATCATGATGGCCACATCAGGAGTGAACGACGGCGAGCCCCGCTGGTCGTTTACGAATCGGAGCGGCCCGCCTTCGGCAGCCAGCCGCAACACGGTGGCCACCACATTGGCGCCGTGGCGACCGCACAGCCACGAGGTCCGCACCACGGTGGCAGCTTCGCCTACCTCCTGCTCGCCGGCCAGCTTGCTGGCGCCATAAACCGACCGGGGATCGGGCTGGTCCCATTCGTGGTAGGGCTCGGCTTTGTCGCCGGAGAACACGTAGTCGGTGGAAACGTGGCACAGGTGGGCATCAAACCGGTAGGCCGCCTCGGCCAGGTGGCGCACCGCCAATGCGTTGACCTCATAGGCCCGCTCAGCATCGGTCTCGCAAGCGTCCACCGCCGTATAGGCCGCACAGTTGACTAGAACATCGGGCTGGACAGAACCCACCACACCGAGCACCTGTTCTCGCCGGGAGACATCCAGTTCTCGGCGGCGAGCAGCAATGACGTCATGGCCGGAATCGGCGAACTGCGCCGCCACGTCACAGCCGAGCTGTCCGGCCGCCCCGGTGACCAGAACCTTCACAGCCCCGCGGCCCTCATGTCGCCGCTTGCTTGAGCGGCGCCCACCACCAGCGGTTGTCCCGGTACCACTCCACGGTGGCGGCCAAAGCCTCATCCATCTCCCGGGTTGGCAACCACCCCAGGCTGCCGATTTTGGTCGCATCCACCGAGTAGCGTCGGTCGTGGCCCAGGCGGTCGTCCACGTAGCGGATGAACGATTCGTCCCGACCGCACAACTCCAGCAGCCGTTCGGTCAGGTCCCGGTTGGTGAGCTCGTTGCCTCCGGCGATGTTGTAGATCTCTCCCGATAAACCCTGGCGCAGCACCAAGTCGATGGCCGCACAGTTGTCGTCTACATGGCACCAGTCACGCACGTTCAAACCGTCGCCGTACAGGGGCACCGCCAGCCCGTCGAGGAGGTTGGTGGTGAACAGGGGGATCAGCTTTTCGGGGTGCTGATAGGGCCCGAAGTTGTTTGTGGTTCGAGTGATGGCCACCGGCAGGCCAAAGGTCTCCCCATGGGCCAGCGCGATCAAGTCGGCCCCGGCCTTGGACGCCGAGTAGGGCGAACGGGGTTCCAGCCGGTCGGTCTCGGCGAAGGAGCCCTCGTCGATCGACCCGTACACCTCGTCGGTGGAAACCTGCACCAGCTTGCCCACTTCCAGCCGCCGGGCCGTGTCGCACACCACGTTCGTGCCATCGCAGTTCGTGCGCACGAAGGCATCGGGGCCCACGATGGAACGGTCCACATGGCTCTCGGCAGCAAAGTGGACCACCGCATCGCAGCGCTCCATGGCCTCGACTACCCCGTCGCGGTCGCACACGTCGCCGTAGATGAACTCAAAGCGGGGATCGTCTTCGAAATCCCTCAGGTTGTCGCGGTTGCCGGCATAGGTGAGGGCGTCGTACACCACCACCGAGTCGTCGCTATAGGCCAGCAGCCACCGCACATAGTTCGACCCGATGAATCCGGCGCCCCCGGTGATCAGCAGTTTCATGTCACAGCTGAGGGCCGAACCGGGGGATCAAGTGGTCGGGGATTTCCGAGCGGCGGGGGTTCGACTGGTCGCGAACCGAGAGGATGGGGCTGTCCACCCCCCAATCGGCGCCAATCTCCGGGTCGTCCCACGCCACCCCCAACTCGTCGGCCGGGTTGTAGTAGCCGTCAACCAAGTAGGTAATGGTCATGTCCGACAGAGCGGCAAACCCATGCGCCACCCCCGGCGGTATATACACCCCTCGGTGGTGATTGACTCCGTCCGGTTCGGTGCCCAGGGGAAGCGCCACGGTCTGCCCGTCGGTGGGCGAACCCGATCGAAGATCGTGCAGCACCACCCGGGCCTGTCCCACCGGCACGTACCAGTAGTCGGCCTGATGGAGGTGATAGTGCAAGCCCACTACCGAGCCGGACCGCCGGTCTCCCCGGTTGGCCTGGATCATCTCCCGGACGCCGGGAATCCACTCCCGCCGGTAGGTCTCCACAAATACGCCCCGCTCATCTCCGTGGATGTCGGGGGACACAATGAATGCGCCCGCAATCGCCTCGCAAGGACTTACCGCGGCCACTTCTGCTATCCCAGCTCCAGATGGGAATGGTCGCCCAGCATGAGCCGAGATGCCTGAGGACGCTCAGGTGATTGGGTCAACTGCACGTGCTGGCCGATCAGGGAGTCGGTGATCCGGCCGATTCCATCGATGCGGCAGCCCTCAAGCACCACCGAGTGGTCCAATTCGGCGTCGACCACCACGCACTCGTCGCCGATGGAGGTGTAGGGCCCGATGAACGTGTTCTCGATCCGGGTGTTGGCCCCGATCACCGCCGGTCCCCGCACGGTGGAATTGACGATCTTGGCCCCTTCTGAAACCACCACCCGCCCTTCAACCCTTGAGGCATCGTCCACCGCTCCGTCCACCCGGCGAGCCACGGTGTCAAGCACCAGTCGATTGCATGCCAGCAGCGGATCCTTCTTGCCGGTGTCGATCCACCATCCGTCCAACAGCTGATGGCTCACCCGGTAGCCGTTCTGAATCAGCCAGAAGATGGCATCGGTAATCTCCAACTCGCCCCGGGCCGAAGGCTCGATGGCCGCCACCGCGCCATGGATACAGGAGTCGAAGATGTATACACCCACCAAGGCCAAGTTGGAGGGCGGATCGGTGGGCTTTTCCACCAGGTTCACCACGTCGCCATCGGGATTGAGTTCAGCCACTCCGAACGACGAAGGGTTCTCCACCGGGGTCAGCAGGATCTGCGCTCGACAGGGGTCGGTACCGGAATCGCCCCGTTCGCTGGAACTCTGCTCCCTGGACTTCTCGAACCTCTCGACGAATTCAGCCAGGCCCTGCTCCAGCATGTTGTCGCCCAAGTACATGACAAAGCAGTCGTCGCCCAAGAAGTCCCGGGCTATGAGCACGCAGTGGGCCAAGCCGAGTGGAGCCTCCTGACGGATGTAGGTCACGCTCACTCCGAAGCTTGAACCGTCGCCCACCGCATCCCGAATCTCCTGATGGGTGTCGCCCACCACGATGGCGATGTCGGTGATCCCCGCGGCGGCCATGTCCTCGATGCCGTAGAACAACACCGCCTTGTTGGCGATAGGCACCAACTGCTTGGCCCGGGTGTGGGTAAGCGGGCGCAGCCGCGTCCCTTCTCCTCCCGACAAGATCAACCCTTTCATGCGCCCGCCAGTGTACGGCGCTGCTGCGCCCTCATCTTCACCCGTATACCGATACCAACTAAAGGCCCTGTCTACGGTGGCATCTGGTCAGACAGATCAGATATCTATGGACACCCACCCGGAACCAAGTGGATATCGACGCCAAGCTGGCAGCGATAGGCATTTAGAAGATCTTCTTGTTCAGAAATCAATTCATCGCGGGGAAGGAGACCGTCAACCGGTTCGCTCTCTGGCGCGCCAGGTTTGGGGCTGAAGAACAAAACGCCGTAGAGCATCACCGCCGCTGTGGTACAAGCCAACGCTCCTATCAGCATCCGGACAAGAACGTTGCGGCGCAAAACCGGCGCGATCCCCACTGCCGCGAACGGCAATACCGCCAGCCCATATCTTCCGGGTGTGACCGCATGAAGCCCCAATGCCAAATGGAACGAGATCATCGTCAGTATCCCAATCCCCACCATGGCCCCGAATACACCGCCTACCAGAGCCCTGTAGGCGGACCTGGCCGCAGTGAATGCCAGCGCTGCCCCCAACAACGCGAGCAGCCCGACATCAGCTATTCCAGCAAGCGGTACTAGCAGGTCGCGGGGAAGGACACCAGGGACCCATTGGTCACGAAACGGCGTGACTGCCGCTCTCAGCTGGTCGTCGAGCAGCGCCCATTGAAAGCTGTCGAATCGCAGGTCGGCGAATACGGGAAGGTCCTCTTCTTCGCTCAACCCTCGATTCTCCTGCCAAAACCGCCAGAACAAGACCGAAGCAAGGGCCAGAAGGGCAGATACGGAGGCCGCTAGCAAACGCTCGCGCCTCGCTGCCTTCGCCTGAGGCAAGTGTCGCTTGTCCCATTCCTGCCAAATCCGAAATGACAGGTACAGCACCACAACGCCTACGGCAAATGCGTTGGTTAATTTGAGCCATACGGCAGCCGCCGACGCGACCGCAACCGACCACCATGGCCAACTCCCCGACTCCCACTTCAACAACGCCAGCAACAACAAACCGCCGCCCAGCAATGCGACGGCATCAGGATTGACAAAGGCCGAAGCATGAACCACTACCGGCGATACCCCCAACAACCCCACTACCGAGGCTCGACCCGCTGTGCTTGCTCCTACCAAGCCCAGCGCATACCAGATCAACGCCAGTCCGGAAGCCAGCCACAGCGCACCCACCAACCGATATGCCACCAGCGAGCTCTCGTCACCGGGCAGTAGCAACACCACCTCCCCAATCAGGGCTGTCAGCGTGTAGTACGGGGGCGGATGCTGGTAGGCCGTATTGAAGCCATGTCCAGGAGACAGGCCTGGATCGGGACGAATGTCGCCGCACTCTGGAAGATAGGGGGACCCAGCTTCCCACCCATGATGATCTATGCCGCGGCAGGCCACCGCCTTCATTGCCTCTGTTCCAAACATCTCGCCAACTCGCACGCCAGCAGACGGTGACTTCAACGTGTAGTCGAAGTGTTGAAGTTCATCAATCGGTGAGAGCTGCGGATGATCCCTCACCTGCAACGCCACTAGCCCCACAACCAAGACAAGGATGCCCACCAGTACGACCAGATCAACCTTCCAACTCAACCTGAATCTCTGCATCCAACGAATGTGAGACGCCACCGGCTCATTCATTGCGACAAGGCGTAGCACAGCTGCTGCCTATTGTCCGGTCATTGGAAAAGGTCCCGAGGGTCTACTCTGAACGGGTGTCGGCAAGGCATCGCGATCACGTCGTATTTGCTGCGGTGCTGGTCGCCGTGGCGGTGCTGGTGGGGCTGCATGTGCGGGACCATCCGGCCCTGTCGCACATCGACGAGCTCCAGCATGCCGACTACGCCCTTAAGTCGCCGTTCCATGCGCCCCGACACGGCGACACCATCGATCAGGAAACCATGGAGGAGGCCGCCTGCCGGGGAATCGACTACCCGCTGCGGCTGTCCATCGACGCCCTCAACGACTGGCTCCACCTCACTGGTGAGCGGGGAGTCCCCCAGCTGAGCCCGGCCAGCATCATCCAGGTGCAATTGCCCCCGTGCGGGTCGCTCCTGTTGAGCCCCGACCAGTTCCCCAACTCCGGTCTCAACACCGCCTCACCCCATCCGCCGGTGTACTACACCGCCACCGCGCTGGGCGGAGAGGCCATTGAGGCCGTGCCCGGCGTCGACAGCCCCATCACCGGCGCCCGCCTGGTGGGGATCCTGTGGCTGGGGGCCGCGGCGGTGGTGCTGTGGTACGTGCTGGGCAGCCTCGGGGCCTCGAGCTGGATCAAGGCGCTGTTGATCGGCTGGCTGGTGGTGTCGCCCACCGTGCTCCACGAGTCGTCGATCATCAATCCCGACACCACCGCTCTGTTGGGCGGGGCCCTAGTGTTGGCCGCCGCCTTGCGGTGGGAGGGCGGACGGGCACCGAGCTGGCTGCTGCCACTGGCCGCCCTGGTGGCAGTGTGGCTCAAGTTCACCAACTCAGTGGCGGTAGGTGCGGCCGTGGTCTACCTGGCGGTGCGGGGCTGGCAGCGCCGAGACGACCTGACCCCACACAAGATCCGCCGTTGGTCGATGGTGACCGGTGCCGCGGTCATCGTGACGGTGGCTTCGATCATCACCTGGTCGGCAGTACAGGACGCCCGAGGCCACATCGATGCGGAGCAGCTGCCCACCAACGCCATCTACCAGGTTGACGGCTTCCAATGGGACCGCCTGGGCGACGAGCTCTTCTCCACCCTCAGCCCGCTTCGCAATCCCTTCGTGCCCGACACCCTCCCCCGAAGCCTGCTCGAGCCCCTGGGAGGCCTCCTGAACCTGCTGGTCATCGCAGGGTTGGGTGCGGTCGCGCTGTTCGCGGCCAAAGGATCGAACCATCGAGCCCTAGCCGCCGCCGCGGCCGTCGGCATGGTGGCCACCGGAGTGGTGACCATGGTCGCCAGCTATCTGTCGCTGGGGATCTACTTCGACACCAATCCCCGCTACGGGCTCTCCCTTCTGCCCTTCGCGGTGGCCGCCTTCGTCCCGGTCTTGGACAACCGCATCATCCGCTGGGGTCTCACCGCGGTGGTGCTGGCCACCGCGGGAGCAGCGCTTGCCGGCGTTGCTTCCTAGGCTGTGACCGTGGCCGCTCCCCGACTCATCGTTGTTATCCCCGCCTTCAACGAGGAGGACACCGTGGGAGCAGTGATCTCCGACTTGCAGCGGTCCTGCTCCGGACCAATGGAGGTCGTGGTGGTGGACGACGGCTCGGCCGATGACACTGCCGAGAAGGCCACCACCGCCGGGGCCACCGTCCTGAGGCTGCCGGTGAACCTGGGCTACGGGGCCGCCCTTCGGCTGGGCTTCCGCTACGCCGCCCGCCGCCAGTGGGACCATGCCCTGGTGCTGGACGCCGACGGCCAGCACGCCGCCGCCGATATTCCCACTCTGCTGGCTGCCTCCCGCTCGGGAGCCGATCTGGTGCTGGGCAGCCGATTCCACTCCGACTGCGCCGCTCCCTACCCGGTGTCCCGAATCCGGCGGGCGGCCATGCGCCTGGTCAGCCAAGTTCTCCGCCATCGCCGCGGCGTGGCGCTCACCGACCCCACATCGGGGTTTTGGGCCATGTCGAGGCCCTGCGTGGAGCTGTTCTCCCAGCAGCTTCCGGCGGGATACCTAGACAACCTGCTCGGCCTGTCGATCGCCGCCCGCGCCGGGCTGGCCATCCAAGAAGTGCCGGTGGCCATGGCCCCCCGCCAAGGGGGCCAGCCATCGACCCAGGGGGCCACCCTGGTCTTCCACTACGCCCGAACCCTGCTCGCTGTCTTCATCGGAGGTCGATCATGAGCCTCACCGCCCGAATCGTTTCTGCCCTGTTAGCCGCCGTCGTGGTGGCCATCATCCTCAAGCTCCAGCGCCGGGGCGGGATGGTCTCCAAGTACGGGCTGCTGTGGATGATCACCTCGGCACTGATGCTGCTGCTAGCCGCGGCCCCCGATGTGGCCGACACCGTGGGGGGCTGGCTGGGAGTGGACTACACGCCGTCGCTGGTGTTCATGGCTGCCTTGGGATTCGTGCTGATTGTACTGGTGCAGTACTCCTGGGAGCTCAGCCGCACCGAGCAGCGCATTCAGATCCTCATGGAAGAGGTGGCGCTCCTGCGCCGTGAACTCGAAGAGCAGCGAAAGGACGCCCGCTCTGAGGACTAGTCCAAAGGACTAAGCCAATCGTCTAGCCCAGCGGGGCGGGGGCACAGAGCCCGTCGAGTTCGACAACCTGGATCTTGTCCCGGTTCTCCCAGGTGACGGGCTGATCCGGATCGGGCCGCAGCTTGTACTCCCGGAACGACATCTCGCTGGCGTCGAAGGCCAGCAGCCGCCCTACCAGGGTGTCTCCGTGGCCCAAGATCAACTTGATGGCCTCCAAGGCCTGGATCGAACCCACGATGCCCGGAAGCACTCCCAGCACACCGGCCTCGGCGCAGCTCGGGGCCATCTCAGCGGGGGGTGGCTCGGGGATCATGTCCCGGTAGGTGGGGCCGTTGCGGGGATCGAACACCGTGACCTGGCCTTCGAACCGGAAGATCGAACCGTGGACCACGGGGATGCCCAGCTTCACCGAGGCGTCGTTGAGCATGTAGCGCACCGGGAAATTGTCGGCGCCGTCCACTATCACGTCGTAGTCCTTGATGATGTCGACGATGTTGTCGGCCCCCAGCCGCACGTCGTAGGTCACCACGTTCACGTCGGGGTTCAAGGCGTTGAGTGTCTTCTTGGCCGAGTCCACCTTGCGATCCCCCACCCGGTCGAGGTTGTGGAGAATCTGGCGCTGGAGATTGGAGGCGTCCACCACGTCCATGTCCACGATGCCCACGGTGCCCACTCCGGCGGCGGCCAAGTACAGGGCGGCGGGAGAGCCCAGCCCTCCGGCACCCAGGCAGAGGACCTTGGCATCCAGAAGCTTGATCTGGCCCTCGGTGCCTACCTCGGGCAGCAGCAAATGGCGGTGGTACCGGTTGCGCTGGTCGGGGGTCAGCGACACTGGCAGGGCCCAGTCCCGGCCCTCGTCTTTCCACTGGTTGAATCCGCCGTCCATCGACACCACGTCGCCGTAGCCCATCTCCTGAAGGGTCTGGGCCGCGAACGCAGAGCGAACGCCGCCCGCGCACATGACCACCACCGGGGCATCCTTGTCGGACAGCCGGTTCTCCACGTTGGGCTCGAGGTTGCCCCGGGGGATGTGGACCGAGCCGGGTATCGCCCCTTGCTCGTACTCGTCAGGCTCTCGAACGTCAAGGAGCACCGCGCCCTCAGCCAGCATCGCCTCCGCGCCCGAGGGATCGGCCTCCCGGATCACGGCTTTGGCCTCTTTTAACAAATCTCTGAATGTGGACATGGCCAAAATCACCTCGATCGTGGCGGGACATCGGTTCAGGCGTCGGGGAGAATTCCCTACAAATCCTACCGAGTTAGTCCGATTTTACCAATCCTGAACTAATCCCCGGGCCGGTTCATTGGGCAACGATCAGCGGCAGCGCCTCGCTTATCGAGGCCGGCACCACTGCGGCGGCCAATCCGTCGAAGGGAGTGGGCTCGGCGTTCACTATCACCACCGGGGAACCGGCCTGATGGGCAATGGGCACCACGTTGGCGATCGGGTACACGGTGAGGGTGGAACCAACCGCCAGCAAACTGTCGCAGGCCATGGCGGCCTGTTCCGAGCGGTGCAGATCGGCCATCACCAGATTCTGGCCGAAGGAGATGGTGGCCGACTTCAAGATCCCGCCGCAGATGCGACACGGCGGGTCGGCCTCCCCCGCCCTCACCCGCTCCAAGGCGTACTCCATGGGAGCGGTGTCGCCGCAATCCAGGCAGCGGACTTTGGACGTGGTGCCGTGGATCTCCACCAATCGGTCCTCAGAGGTGCCCGCCGCCCGATGCAGGCCGTCGACGTTCTGGGTGATCAGCGTGTGCAGCCTTCCCTGACGCTCCAGATCCACCAGCGCCCGGTGTCCGGGATTGGGATCCTTGCCCTCCCACATCGACCCCTCGACCAGCCGCTGCCAGTTGCGCTTGCGCAGCTCGGGGTCGGACACATACGACGACAGCGTGGCCGTCTTCTCGGCCTCGGGGTTCTTGGTCCACAGCCCCTCCGGCCCCCGGAAGTCGGGAATGCCGCTGTCGGTAGAGATCCCTGCTCCGGTGAGCACGACAATTCTCTTCGCGGAACGCAGCACATTTCGGGCCGCCTCGATCTCTTCGCCCAGTTCTTCGATCTGACGCATGAATTTCCTATCTGACCCTTGACAGCATTGCATGAGAGTAGGCAAAATTCATCTAAATCTTCCTCCATGTATCTGGCAAAGCCCCTGCTGGCAGAAACGATCCTCCCATGACATCCCCCTTCATGCACTCTTCACTTTGGATAGAGCCTTGGCGAGACTCGGTCACCGAGGAATGCGGGCACGATCCCCGATCCAGATACGCGGAGCTTTTCTGGTTGGGAATCATCGGCCCTACCGCTGCCTGGCTCCTGCGCCATATGGCTCACGAGTTCGAGAGCTCGCCTGATGGGTTTGAACTCTCCGTAGCCCCCATCGCGCTGCAATTGGGCATCAGCCCCAAGGCCGGACCCCGGGGCGGAATGCACCGCACCCTGCACCGCCTGGTTATGTTCCGGCTGGCCTCGGAGGGCCACGCCGGGTATGCCGTCAGGCGCCAACTGCCCCCGCTCAACAACATGCAACTCAAACGGCTGCCTGCCCACCTCCAGCGCACCCACTCCTCCTACTACTCTCAGCCCAAGTCCCCTGCCCTGGGTGCAGGACGCTAGACATACGCCGTGGACAATGACTTGAAAGCTTCCTGGGACCGGCTGTGCGACACGCTAAAGGAATCGGCCGACTACGTGTTCGACCCTGCGCTGGGAGTGGACGCCTCCGAGCAGGCTGAGGGATTGCGCCACCACCTTCGGATGCTCTATTTGGCGCTCGACCGAACCCTTGAGAACAACGACCCCCAACACCCCGAACTGGGCTGGACCTATCCCGCGAAATTCGGCCAAGACAACCCCGATGGGCTGTATCAGACCGCGCCGCTCGATTTGAACCTCACGTACCGCCTCACCGGACGCATCGACACAGTGCGCTACTTGGGGTTGTCAATACTGAATTTCGTCTCCGGACGAGGAGGCATAACCCAACGGCTGAACGTGGGCACGCCCGACCTCACCGACATCGGCGGCGGACGCATCGACGTTGTCTTCAGCCCCGACCCCGACCCCGGCGACCACGTTGGCGATTGGTACCAGGTTGTGCCCGAGCTTGCCCGGCTGCTGGTTCGCCAGTTCTTCTCCGACTGGGGCGCCGAGAGCCATGCCGAGCTCCACTTGGAATGCCTCGACTCCTCAGCTCCCCCCGCCCGACTCGACCCGGTTCGCACCGCGGCACTGATCGGCGAGGTGGCCAATGAGATCGACACCGTCCCCAAGTTTTGGACCGACTATGCGGTGGGCTACCGCGACCGGGATGAGATAAACACATTCGCCCACGTTGAGGGGAAATACAGCGGCGAAGGCCTGGGAGGCAGCGATCAGCAGGCCTACGGAGGGTGCTGGTTTGAGGTGGGCCCCGACGAGGCCCTGTTGTTCGAGGTGGCCCCGCCAAACTGCCTCTACTGGAACATCCAAGTGGGCGACACCTGGTTCCAGAGCCTCGACTACGTGAACCTCCCCACCACCATGAACGACTCCCAGGCCCGCCTCGACTCCGACGGGGTGCTGCGGGTGGTGGTCTCCCACCAAGACCCCGGCATCCAGAACTGGATCGCCCTGGGCGGCTGCCCCCAAGGAGTGCTCACTTATAGGTGGAACAACGCCGACTCCGCGCCGGTGCCTGAGCTGAAGCTGATTTCAGTGTCCGAAGTCGCCGGCTGCCTTCACCCCGACACCCCCCAAATCAGCGCCGACGACCGCGCCGCCCTTAACGCCGAGCGCCGCCGCCACGCCCTGCGGCGCTTCACGAGATAGGCATCATGTCCTTGGGCTGCCCAGATGGAATGGCCGCGGCTAGACATACACCGTGGACAACGACCTAAGAGCTTCTTGGAATCGGCTTTGCGACACCCTCAAGGAGTCGGCCGACTACATCTTCGATCCAGAAAACGGGACTGATACATCCGAGCAGGCCGAAGGCCTGCGCCATCAGCTGCGGATGTTCTTTTGGGCCTTTGACCGGATCGTGGAGAATAACGATCCCGACCACCCCGAGCTGGGTTGGGTGTACCCATTCAAGGTGGGCCAGGACAATCCCGATGCGATGTACATGACCGCACCGGTGGACCTGAGCCACACCTACCGTCTCACCGGGCGCATCGACACCTTGCGCTACTTGGGGCTATCGCTGATGGACCACCGCTTCGGTCGAGGGCGCATCACCCAACTCGTCGACGTCGGCAGTCCCGACCTGACCGACATTGGCGGCGGACACATCGACATCATTTTCAGCCCCGACCCCGACCCCGGCGACCACGTCGGCGACTGGTTCCAAGTCGAGCCGCTCGAGTCTCGGCTGTTCGTGCGCCAGTTCTTCTCCGACTGGGCGGCCGAGGACCATGCCGAGCTGTACTTCGAATGCCTCGACCCGGCCGGCCCTCCCGGCCGGCTAGATCCGGTGCGGATATGCGAACTGTTCGACGAGTTGGCCCGGGAGGTGAACACCGTGCCCATGTATTGGACCGAATTCGCCGGGGATCAGCGCAATCGAGGCCAGATCAACTCCTTCGACCATGTTCCTCCCCGCAAGGTGAGTCAGAGCGCCCAGGGAGGAAGCGAAAAGCAGTCTTATGGGCAGTGCTGGTATGAGGTGGGCCCCGACGAGGCTTTGCTCTTTGAAGTGACCCCGCCCGACTGCCTGTACTGGAACATTCAAGTAGGCGACACCTGGTACCAGAGCCTCGACTACGTGAACCTCCCCACCACCATGAACGACTCCCAAGCCCGGCTCGACCCCGACAGCGTGCTGCGGGTGGTGATCTCCCACCAGGATCCCGGCATCCAGAACTGGATCGCCCTGGGCGGCTGCCCCCAAGGGGCCATCACCTACCGGTGGAACAACGCCGAGTCCGCGCCGGTGCCCACCCTGCGGCTCATGCCGATGTCCGAGATCGACGGCTGCCTCCACCCCGAGACCCCCCGGCTCAGCGTCGACGAGCGCGACGCGATCAACGCCGAGCGTCGCCGCCACGCCCTGCGCCGCTTCACGCGCTAGCCCATGGAGTATCCGGCCGCGGTCTATCTGATAGCCGCGGTCCTGCTGGGCGCCGCGGGCGCGGCCAAGACAGTCACTCCCGCACCGGCGTCGGCCGCGCTGGCTCGGCTTCAGCTCTACCACCGCCCATGGGCTGTGCGGCTCTTGGGTCTGGTTGAACTCGTGGTAGCAGTCAGCGCATTCATTGTGGGGGGCGTCATTCCCGCCACTGCCCTCGCTGCGCTCTATGCCGGGTTCGCAGTGGTGGCCGCGGCCATGGTGCGCACGGAGTCGGAAATGCCCTGCGGATGCTTCGGCCCAGTCGAGATGCCTGCTACTTGGCGCCATGTGGCGGTGAACATCCTGGCTCTGGCCGCCGGGTTAGTGGCGGCCGCGTGGCCGGTAACGGCCGTTGACCAGCTATTCGACTCCGACCAGTGGCTATTTGCCCCGTTTGCAGTGGTCGTGGCCGGAGGGGCCTATGGAGTGTTCGCGTGGCTCAGTCATCCTCCGAAGCCCCCGCGGGCGGCTCGAAGTTGACCAGGGCATCCAGGAGCATCCGAACGCCGAAGCCGGTGCCGCCTTTGGCGGTCTCGCCGTCCTCGGTGTCGGTGAACGCGGGGCCGGCTATGTCCAGGTGGGCCCAGGGGATGCCTTCCTCCACGAAGTTGGACAAGAACAGCCCGGCGGTCAGCGCCCCTCCGTGGGGCCCGCCGATGTTCTTCATGTCGGCCACCGAGGAGTCGAGCTGGGCCTTGTAGTCGTCAGGCAGCGGCAGCCGCCATACCCGCTCGCCGGTGCGCTCGGCGGCGTCGGCCAACTGATCGGTCCACGCGGTGTTGTTGCCCATGAGCCCGGCCACCTTGGGGCCCAGCGCCACCATGCACGCCCCGGTGAGAGTGGCCAGATCGACAATGGCATCGGGCTCGGCCCGGCAGGCCAGCGACAGGGCGTCGGCCAGCACCAGGCGGCCCTCGGCATCGGTGTTGAGCACCTCCACGGTCTTGCCGTTGGCAATGGTCAGCACATCGCCGGGCCGGGTGGCATCGCCTCCCAGCATGTTGTCGGTCATGGGCACGTAGCCGGTGACCTTGACCGGGGGGGCCACTGCGGCAATGGCCGACATCACTCCCAGCACTGCCGCTCCCCCGCTCATGTCGCACTTCATGGTCATCATCCCGGTACCGGTCTTGATCGACAGTCCGCCGGAGTCGAAGGTCAACCCTTTGCCCACCAGCGCAACCGACCCCAAGCACTCGGCCTCCGCGTCGGGGGCATACGACACCTCCACAAACCGCGGCGGTTGATCCGATCCCCGGTTCACCCCCAGCAGACCGCCCATTTCCGCCTCGCGGATGGCATCCAGATCGAGCACCGATATCTCCAGCCCCTCCCGCTCGGCAATCTCCTCGGCAATCTCCGCAAACCGCGTGGGAGTGAGCGACCCGCCGGGCTCGTTCACCAGATCACGTGCGAAGCACACCGCCTCGCCCACTCGTCGGCCCTGCTCCAGCGCCTCGGACACCTCCCGGCCCCCCGGACCGATGACGTGCACGTTCTCCAGCTTGTTGGGCTTGTGTTCAGACTTGAAGTCTCCGTAGGTGTAGGCCCCCAGTGTCATCCCCTCGGCCAAAGCACTCAGCGCCTCGGCGCGGTCGACGCTGTCGGGCACGGCATCGAGCACCGACACTGTGATTCGCTTTGCCCGCTTGGCCGACCGGGCCAGCGATGCCGCCGCCCGGCGAATCACCGCGGTAGTGATCTTCTCGGCCGGTCCCAGCCCTACCACGGCAATGGGCCGGTCTGGTCCTGACACGATCTCCACCTGACCGGGTTTGGCCTCGAACCCCCGGCCGCTCAACACCTCCCAGTCCAGCTCATCAGGCCGCTCAGCATCGCCCCCTGAGCACACCCCCACCGCGTGCAGCTCGGCGCGAGCCGGGATTTTCCTGCCGGTTCGAAACGCGATCACCTGTTCTCCTCAGATCGATTCAAGCCCCTGCGATGTTATCCAGCATCAAAACAGCCCCCAATGCAAAGTAGCCTCGCATTCCATGGGTTCCTATGAGGATGCGGCCCAAGAGCGCGTCCTCATCTACGACGGGGCGTTTGGCACCTATGTCCAAGAGCAGCCGCTGAGCGCCGACGACTTCGGCGGTCCCGATCTGGAGGGCTGCAACGAGCTCTTGTGCCTCACCCGGCCCGAGCTCATCGCCGGGATGCACGACCTGTACCTGGGCCTCGGAGTGGACGCGGTGGAGACCGCCACCTTCGGGGCGTTCGCCGTGCCCCTGGCCGAATACGGCATCGCCGACCAGGCCTACGAGATCAACCTGGCCGCGGCCCGCATCGCCAAAGAAGCAGCCCACGGCCACTCCGCCGCCGGCCGGCCCCGGTGGGTGGCCGGCTCGGTGGGGCCAGGCACCAAGCTGGCATCGCTGGGCCAGATCCGCTACGCCGACCTGCGCGACGCCTTCGAGGTGCAGGCTCGGGGACTGCTAGATGGCGGGGTCGATCTGTTCATCATCGAGACCCAGTACGACCTGCTCGGGGCCAAAGCGGCCATCAACGGCTGTCGTCGGGCCATGGCCGCCGCGGGCCGAGAAGTGCCGCTGCAAGTGCAGGTCACTATCGAGATGACCGGCCGGATGCTGCCCGGCACCGAGACCGGCGCGGCGCTGGCCGCGCTGGCCCCGCTGAGTCCCGCCGTGTTCGGGCTGAACTGCGCCACCGGCCCCGCCGAGATGGGCGAGCACCTGCGGGTGCTATCGGAGCAGTGTCCGGTGCCGGTGGCCTGCATCCCCAACGCCGGACTCCCCCAGGTGGTGGACGGACGGATGCACTACGACGTCGGACCCGACGAGTTGGCCGACTACCTGGCCCGCTACGTCACCGAGCTGGGGGTGAGCGTGATCGGCGGGTGTTGCGGCACCACTTCCGAGCACCTCCAAGCGGTGATCGACCGCTGCGCCGACCTCGTTCCCGGACCCCGGCCCGGCGCACTGCCCCCGTCGGCCACCTCCATGTACACCGCGGTGCCCTTCGCTCAGGACACGTCGTTTTTGATCGTGGGAGAGCGCACCAACGCCAACGGCTCCCGCAAGTTCCGCGACGCCATGCTGGAGGGCGAC
This sequence comes from bacterium, assembly GCA_026708015.1. Lineage (NCBI taxonomy): Bacteria > bacterium. The sequence continues at coordinate 77,506 of JAPOVT010000048.1, read as the reverse complement.
TGGGACGGCTGCCTTCAGATCGCACGCGACCAGGTAGGCGAGGGCGCCCACCTGCTGGATTTGTGCGTGGACTACGTGGGGCGCGACGGCACCGCCGACATGGACGAGTTGGCCCGCCGGTTCGCCACCGGCGTGGCCGCCCCGCTGGTACTGGACTCCACCGAGCCCGACGTGATGCAGGCCGGGTTGGAGTGGATCGGCGGCCGGGCGGTGCTGAACTCGGCCAACTTGGAAGACGGCGAGGCGGAGGGCTCACGTCTTGACCGGGTGCTGACGCTGGCCCGGGAGTACGGCGCGGCGGTGGTGTGCTTGCTCATCGACGAGGAGGGCCAGGCCCGAGACCTGGAGTGGAAGATGCGGGTGGCCCACCGCCTCTACCGCCTCGCCGTGGATCGCTACGGGCTGTCCCCTTCCGACCTCATCTTCGACGCCTTGACATTCCCGCTGTCCACCGGCGACGACGACCTGCGCCAAGACGGCCTGGCCACCATCGAGGCCATCCGGCGCATCAAATCCGAATTGCCCGGTGCCTACACCACGCTGGGAGTGTCCAACGTGTCGTTCGGGCTGAAGCCCGCCGCCCGCCACGTACTCAACTCCATGTTCTTGCACGAGTGCCTCAACGCCGGGCTCGACTCGGCCATCGTGCACGCCGGGCGGATCATCCCGCTGAACCGGGTAGACCCGCACCACCGAGACGTGTGCCTGGATTTGATCTACGACCGCCGAGGGTCGGGCGGGATCGCGTCGGAGGGCCGGGGCGACTACGACCCGCTGACCGAGCTCCTAGCCGCATTCGAAAACGTGACCACCACTGCGGCCGTGAAAGAGGACCGCTCCGGGTGGCCGGTGGAGCAGCGCCTGGAGCAGCGCATCATCGACGGCGAACGCGACGGGCTGGAGGACGACCTGGATGAGGCGCTGGCCACCACCCCGGCGCTGGACATCGTCAACAACACGCTGCTGGCGGGGATGAAGGTGGTGGGCGAGCTGTTCGCCTCTGGCGAGATGCAGCTGCCGTTCGTGCTCCAATCAGCCGAGACCATGAAGACCGCGGTGTCGTATCTGGAGCCGCACATGGAAAAGGCCGACGACACCGGGGGCAAGGGCCGGATCGTGCTGGCCACCGTAAAGGGCGACGTCCACGACATCGGCAAGAACCTGGTGGACATCATCTTGACCAACAACGGCTATGAGGTTCACAACCTGGGCATCAAGGTCTCGATCGCCGAGATGATCGAACGGGCTCTGGAGGTGGACGCCCACGCCCTCGGCATGAGCGGTCTGCTGGTCAAGAGCACCCTGATCATGCGGGACAACCTAGAGGAGCTGAACACCCGAGACCTCCACCACTTCCCGGTGCTGTTGGGCGGTGCCGCGCTGACCCGCACCTACGTAGAGCGGGACATGCGGGAGACCTATCAGGGCCGGGTGTTCTACGGCAAGGACGCCTTCGAGGGCCTCGCGGTGATGGACCGGCTGGGCGAGTTGCGCCGCACCGGCACCGAAGATCCCGACTTCGGACGCCGCCCGGGCGGCCGCGACCTGCCCCGCCGGGCCCGCCGGGACGCCGCCGGGGTGGCGGGCGACGAAATCCCGGACAGGGCGCCATCGGTGGCCACCGACAATCCCGTCTTCGAGCCCCCGTTTTTGGGGTCTCGGGTGGTCAAGGGCATTCCCGTGGCCGACATCGCCGAGTACGTGAACGAAACTGCCTTGTTCCGCAATCAGTGGCAGTTCCGTCCCGTGGACGGCGAGGACGACCCCGCGTTCAAAGAGCGCATTCGCCCCACGATGCGCGAGCAGCTCGCCTCAGCCATGGCCCAGGGACTGCTGGTGCCCCAAGTGGTGTACGGCTACTTCCCGGTGAACGGGAGCGGTGACGATCTGGTGGTGTGGGACTCCCCCGAACGCACCTCCGAGCTCTGCCGATTCCACTATCCCCGGCAGCCCAAAGACCCGTATCAGTGCATTGCCGACTTCTTCCGGCCCGCCGATGGCGATGAGGTTGACTACGCCGCCTTCCACATCGTGACCATGGGCGCCGAGGTCTCCAAAGCCACCGCCAAGCTGTTCGCCGACAACCGCTACCAGGACTACCTGCTGCTTCACGGCCTCGGAGTGGAGATGGCTGAAGCCCTCGCTGAGCACTGGCACCACCGCATCCGCGCCGAATGGGGATTCGCTGACGAGGACGGGCCCACCCTCATCGGCTTGTTTCGCCAGCAGTACCGGGGCGGCCGCTACTCCTGGGGCTACCCCGCCTGTCCCGACCTCGAGGACAACCTCACCGTGGCCCAGCTCCTCGACGCCGACCGAATCGGCATCCAAGTCGGCGAGGAAACCAGCTACCAATACCAGCCCGAGCAAACCACCTCGGCCCTCATCTGCCACCACCCCCAGGCCAAGTACTTCGTCGCCCGCTCAGATGCCAGGTCAGCAGTGCGGGGATAAGGGAACTGTCGAGTGATCCAACTTCAGCCGGCCACCCTGCTGGTGCAGCTGGCCGTCGGCGGACTGGCGTTTACCTGGCTCACCACCCGGCGGCGGGAAGCCGGACTGGGCTACGGCTGGCTTATGCGCAGCGTTTTCGGACTGCTGGCCGCAGGCGGTGCTTGGCTGGGATTCGCCACTGATCCGGTACCGGTGCGGGATTGGACCGCGGCAGCCACGGCCACAGCCGCCGCCGCGGCGCTGGCGGTGTCGGTGCTCCGACGACGGGCCGGGGTGAGCGGGCAGAGAGAACGGATGGAACGGCGCAGCGCCGAGATCGCCGAGATGACCGGCATAGACCGGGAAGAGCAGCGCTTCGACCGCAGCGTCCCAGAATTCCCCCCGATCCTGGATCTCATCGCCCCCGCGGTGGGTTTGATCGGAGTGGTGGCCGGCGGGCTCGACGCCGGAGACCCAGCCGCGTTGGCGGTAGCCCGTACCGTGATCGGAGCGTTCTTCCTCGGTGCAGTTACCGACGCCATGCTGTTGGGCCATTGGTATCTGGTACAGCCCGGCTTGGCCCGGGGCCCGCTTTTGGAGTTGGTGCGATGGACCGGACTGCTGTGGCTGCCGGAGTTGGTGGTGATGCTGTGGCCCACCGGCATGGGATCGGTGCTCAGCGGGACCATCGACGACGGCTACAACGGGCTGTTGGGCTGGTTCTGGGTGGCCTGCGTGGTGACCACCGCGGGACTGGTGGTTCTAGCTCGGGCCGCGCTGCGGGAGCGGTTCTACTCTGCGGTTATGGCCGCCACCGGCCTGCTGTATCTGGGCATCTTGACCGGTTTCGGAATGGACTTGGTCGCCCGGGTGTTGCTCGATACTTCCTGAACCCGGCCAGAGTGTCGGTCACACGTCAAGTACAGCCAAGCGGTGATCGGTGGTGGTGAGGTTGTCGGGGCCGTCGGCAGCTGCAACAACAATGTCCTCCAAGCGCAAGCCCCATCGCCCGGGCAGATAGATGCCGGGCTCGATCGAAAAGGCGTGGCCAGCACGCAGCTCAAGGGTGTTGCCCTCCACGATGTAGGGGGCCTCGTGGGCCTCGGTGCCGATGCCGTGGCCGGTGCGGTGGATGAAGTTGTCGCCAAACCCCGCTTCGGCGATCATCGACCGCCCTACCCGGTCGACTTCCTGGCAGGGCCGGCCGACCTCCGCCGCGGCCACTTGGGCGGCCTGGGCCTCGAACAGCACGTCATAGGCATCGACTAGATCGGCGGGGGGCTCGCCAAGGTGTACGCACCGGGTGATGTCAGAGCAGTAGCCAACTCCGTCAGTGTCGGCCATGGTTCCACCGAAGTCGCACAGCACGATCTCGCCTGACTTGATAACCCGTTCCCCTGGCTCGTGGTGGGGGCTGGCCGCGTTCTCGCCAGCGGCCACGATGGCAAAATTCACCCGTTGGTGGCCCTCAGCCAACAGCCGACGACCCAACTCGGCCGAAACCTCTGCTTCGGTCCGCCCTACCAACTCGATGTCGCCTGATCGAAGCTCGACCGCCACTCGATCGGCAGCGGCGGCCGCTGACCGCAGCGACTCCACCTCGACAGCGTCCTTCACTGAGCGCAGCGGGCTGGTCACCTCTGACGCCCGGCGGAACTCGGTCGCCGGCAAAGCTTTCATCAGATCGACGAGGAAACCTGCCCAGGTGTGATCGCCGATTGCCGCCACCGAGACGGAGCCAACAAACGAGCGGGCTAGATCGATGGGGTCGTCAGTCTCGTCCCACGCCACAACCTCGAACACGTCTGGCCGCTCCACCACCCTGGGGGCCTCCAGTCGGGGAACGATGAGCCGGACGTCGCCGCTTCGGGGCACCACCAGCATGGTCAACCGCTCGAGCGGCATGGCCTCGTAACCGCAGAAGTAGGGCAGGTCGGCACCCACCGACAGAAGCAGCACATCCACCTGCTGCTCGGCCATCAGGGTTCGGGCCCGGTCTAGCCGCTGGCTGAACATCGGGGTCAACCTACTCCTGCGGCCCTGACTGGAGAAGCCAGAGCCTGGGCGTGGGCGTGTTGGGCGTGGTGGGAGCTGCGAGTCAAGGGGCTGGCCTCCACGTGTGAGATGCCCAACGATAGGCCGATCTCCTGAAATCGCTCGAATTGGTCCGGCGGCACCCACCGGGCAATCGGAAGATGATGGGTAGTGGGCCGCAGATACTGGCCGACGGTCACGATGTCGGTGCCCACTGCGGCCAAGTCGGCCATGGTCTGGACCACCTCATCGTTAGTCTCGCCCAGGCCGACGATGATCGACGACTTGGTGGTGAGCCCCGCCGCCTTGGCCCGGGCCAACACGGCCAGGCTGCGGCCATAGCCCGCCGAGGGCCGTACCACCCGCTGAAGTCGGGCCACGGTCTCGATGTTGTGGTTCAACACATCGGGTCGGGCCTCAAAGACCACGGCCAGCGCCTCGGGGTCGCCCTTGCAATCCGGAATGAGCACCTCCACCCGCACTCCGGGAGTACGGCGGCGGATGGCAGCGGTGACGGCGGCGAAACCGGCGGCGCCCCCGTCGGGCAGGTCGTCGCGGGCCACCGCGGTCACCACCGCGTAGTCCAAGCCCATGGCCTCCACCGCGTCGGCCACCCGCTCGGGCTCTACAGGGTCGGGGGGCTCGGGGCGCTGCGTGTCCACCAGGCAGAACCCGCAGGCCCGCGTGCAGCGCTCTCCGTTGATCATGAACGTGGCCGTGCCCTCGTTCCAGCACTCGTAGATGTTGGGGCACCCGGCTTCCTCGCACACTGTCACCAGATTCCGGCTGTGCAGCACCGACCGAAGCCGCCGGAACTCGGGGCCGGTCCTAAGGGCCACCCGCATCCAGGGCGGCTTGCGCTCGGTAATGTCCAAGCCGCCGTCGAGGCCGGCTTCGTTCATCCTGCTTTGCAGGCGGACGGCCTTGCCCGGCAGCTCGCCCGGTCCCATACCCCGGCTGAACGGGCTCAAATCCTCGGGCCGCTGCCGCCAGGCCACGTCAGCCCGGTCCACTCCCCCGGCGCCCCAGCGGTCGGCGGCCCGGGCTGCCACCGCGTCCACCACCTCTAGCATGGTTGCCCGACGCCCCTCGGCAGCCAACGAGGTGACCGCCTTGTCGGGAATGCCGCAGGGCACGATGCGATCGAACCAGTCCAAGTCGCAGTCCACGTTCAGGGCGAAGCCGTGCATGGAGCGAGCGCGGCTGAGGCGCACTCCGATTGCGGCGATCTTGCGAGGATTGTCGCTGTCGGGGTCAACCCACACTCCGGGGTAGTCGGACAGGCGACCGCAGTTGGACAACCCCAGATCGGCCAGCGCATCGATTACCAGCTGCTCCACTGAGCGCACATAGGCCACTGTGTCGGCCATGCCCCCACCCCGCTTGCCGGGGACGGTCATCACCGGGTAGCCGACGAGCTGGCCAGGCCCGTGATAGGTGACATCGCCGCCCCGGTCGGTGTAGACCACCTCGGCCCCCACCTCGGCGGGGTTTACCAGGATGTTGGCCTCGTCGCCCCGCAGCCCCAGAGTAAACACATGGGGATGCTCCAACAGCAGCAAGCAGTCGCCCCGCCGCTCGAACATGGCCTGCTGGCAGGCGTGCGCATCCCGGTACGACACCCGCCCCAGCCACCGGATGCGAAGCGGATTCACTGCGTCATCTTCTGCTACGACATCCCGTTCTGCAATCACGTCATCTCGGTATGCCAGTCGCGGGTTTCGATGATCGACCGAACGTGGTCCAAGAAGGCGGCCACATAGGCCCCGTCAAAAGCCCGATGGTCCCAGGCCAGGGCCAGCACCCCCACCGAGTGGATGGCAATGGCCTCGCTGCCGTCTTCGGCGGTCACTGCCACCGGCCGACGGCGAATTCCGTCGGTTGACAAGATGGCCACCTGGGGTTGGCTGATGATGGGGAACTGCATCATCGTGCCCCACTGGCCGGGGTTGGTGATCGTGAACGTGCCCCCGGAAATTTCATCGGCGTTCAGCTTCTTGGCCCGAGCCCGCTGCGACAGATCGGCCACCTCCTCGGCTATGGCCACCAGCCGCTTGCGGTCGGCGTCCACCACCACCGGGGCCAGCAGCCCCTGGAAGTCGAGGTCGACGGCGACGGCCAGGTTCACATAGTTGTGTACGACCAGTTCGCCTTCTCCCACCGAAGCGTTGATGTGGGGATAGGAGTGGAGGGCGTCGCACACCGCCCGGGCGATGAAGGGCAGATAGGTGAGGCTGAAGCCGTGCTCGGCCTTGAATGCCGCCCGGTGGGACTGCCGCACCCGTTCCACCCCTTCGAAGTCCACCTCCACCGCGGTCAGCACATGGGGCGACACCTGCTTCGACCGCACCATGTGATCGCCAGTGATGCGGCGGATGTTATTGAGCGGCACCACCGTGTCCCGTCCGACGGTGCGAGACGGCGTCGCCGGTGAGGGCGGGCGTGGCAGTGCCGCCGCCGTCGTCGGCGCAGCCGCAGTGCGGTGCTGGGACAGGTACGACTCGACATCGGCTCGGGTGATGCGCCCCCCTTTGCCGGTGCCCGTGATCTGAGACGGGTCCAACCCGTTCTCAGCGATAAGCCGACGTACCACCGGCGACAGCAGAATGCCTTCGCCGCCGGAAGCGGTATTGCCGCCATTCGAAACGCTCGGCTCAGGTTCGGGCTCTGGAGCGGGGGCGGTTGCAGGAGCAGGCTCTGGTTCCGGCAGCGCCTCTACCGGGGCCGGGGTTGCTGCTGGCGCCGCCGGTGGGGCTGGCGCGACCGGTGCGGCCGCCCCGTCCTCACTCAAAACGGCGATTACCGCGCCCACTTCCACCGTGTCGCCCTCGGCAGCCACGATCTCCACCAGCACTCCAGACATGGGCGACGGCACTTCGGAATCCACCTTGTCGGTGGATACTTCGAAGAGCGGCTCGTCTTCGGCCACGTTGTCGCCCACTTGCTTGAACCACTGGACGATGGTCCCTTCCACCACCGTCTCGCCCAGTTGCGGCATCCTGACCTCAGACATCAACGCTCCTCGTCGCAACCATTCAACTTCATACCGCTCAGTGCAGAGCCCGGCCGGTGAGGGAGAGCACCGTCTCACCGAACAGCTCGCTCATGGTGGGATGGGGCTGAATGAACTCGGCCACCTCAGGCACGGTGGCCTCCCAGTTCACCGCAAGATAACCCTGGCCAAGCTGCTCAGTCACCCAGGGGCCCACCATGTGGACCCCGAGAATGCGTCCGCTGGTCCCATCGTCGTTGCGGTCGGCGATGACCTTGACCAACCCGTCGGTCTCTCCCACGATCATGGCCCGTCCATTGCCGATGTGCCGGTGCATCGAGGTGGCCACGTCGAACCCCGCTTCTTCGGCCGATGCCTCGGTATGGCCCACAAAGGCCACCTCGGGGTGGCAGTAGATGGCCCACGGAACATTGCCGTAGTCCACCGGGGCGGGCGATTCCCCCAGCAGGTGCTTCACCACCATGATTGCTTCGGCAAACGCCACGTGGGCCAATTGCGGGGTGCGGACCACATCGCCCACGGCGTATACCCCCGGGGAGGTGGTCTGGCAGTATTCGTCAACCACCACGTAACCCCCGTCATCTGTCTTCACTCCGGCGTCGTCCAAGCCCAAGCCGTCAGTGAAAGGACGACGGCCCACACAAACCACCACAGCGTCCACGTTCAATGGGTCGTCACCGTCCATGTCCAGCGCCACGCCGTCGCCGGAATGGCGGCACCCTGTCACCGCCACGCCGGTGCGAATCTCGATCTTGCGCTTCTTGAACGCTCGGGTGAGCATCTTCACCACGTCGTCGTCGGCCCCCAACAGGATCCGGGGCAGCGCCTCCAAAACCGTTACCTCCGAGCCCAGATCGGACAGCATCGAGGCGAATTCCAAGCCGATGGCCCCGCCTCCGATAATGGCGGCCCGTTCGGGCAGATCGGTGATCGACAGCAGCTCATCGCTGGTGAACACCCGCTCGCCGTCTACTTCGAAACCGGGCAGGGTCCGGGGCACTGAACCCGTGGCCAGGATCACGTGATCGGCGCTCAGCCTCATCTCGCCGGACTCCCCACCCGATACCGACACCGTTCGACCCGATCCCAGCGAACCCCTGCCGTCGACGAGGGTGACCTTGCGGCCTTCCAGCAGTTTGCCCACTCCTTTGTGGAGCTGGTCCACGATCTTCTGCTTACGGGCCTGGGCCGCGGCCATATCCACTGTCGGCAACGGCGCTGTGATGCCGAATTGATCGGCGTGGGCCACGGTGCGGTACACCGATGCCGTCTCCAGCAGTTCTTTGGCCGGGATGCAACCCACATGCAGGCAGGTCCCGCCCAGCTTCTGTTTCTCCACCACCGCGACGTCGAGGCCCGCAGCGGCACCGTAGAGCGCGGCGGCGTAGCCGCCGGGGCCACCGCCGACCACCACCACGTCATGGCTGCTATTCATGCCTTCAGCCTATAGGCGACTTCGTCAACGCAGGATGAGTACAGCCTGAACGGCGAACGCCACCAAGATGGCCACCCCGCACAAGAGAGCCAAGAGAATCAAGCGGCGTGTGCTCACCGAAGCAGACTCAGCGATTGCGTCGGTGACGCCGACGGCCCATGTACCAGCTGACGATCTCCGTGCAAACCACGCTCAGCACGATGGTGATCAACAGCAGCAGGAACAGGGGCAGATCCCAGTCCCATCCCAGGAAGTTGACCCTGGTCTCATCGGTGTTCTGGGCGATGAACACGATGAGAGCCACTGCGGCCAGCGTGCCCAGCACCATTCGAGCGTTGATCTGCCGGAGAACATCGACGAATGATCGCTCCTTGGGCGTTGTCTCCTCAGTGCCTCCATGATCGTACGGAACGCTTGGCTCGGGCTCAGACATGGCAACACGCTACCCGCGATTTGGTCTGCCCATCGGGCCTGGCCGCCCGTTCTCTCCGCTACCCTGAGGCTGTGAGGATTGCTGTTGCCGGAGCTTCTGGGCTGATCGGGTCGGCACTCGTCAGCCAGCTGCGAACCTCGGGCCATCAAGTTGTCCGACTAGTGCGCAATCAGCAGTCGCTCTCCGAGGACTCCCGCTACTGGAACCCGGCGACTGGCGACATCGATAACGACGCATTCGACGGCATCGATGGAGTAGTGAATTTGGCGGGTGCGGGCATCGGGGACCGCCGCTGGAGCGAGCACCGCAAACGCGAGCTGCGCATCAGCCGGGTGGACGCCACGGAGCTGTTGGTGGAGGCCATGGGCGCGGCTTCGAGTCCACCGGCAGTGCTGGTGGCCGGTTCGGCGGTGGGCTACTACGGGGACCGGGGAGACGAAGTGCTCGACGAGCAGTCTGGCCCCGGCACCGGGTTCTTGGCGTCCTTGACTGCTGACTGGGAGACCGCGGCCATCGAAGCCCAAAGTGTCGGCATCAGGGTGGCTTTGGCGCGCACTGGGCTGGTAGTGGCGAACAATGCACCATTCCTGACCAGAATGCTGCCCTTGTTCAAGCTGGGACTGGGCGGACCGCTGGGCAACGGTGGGCAGTGGTGGCCGTGGATCTCCTTGGAAGACGAGGTTCGGGCACTGGTCTTCCTTTTGGAGTCCGAATTCGCCGGACCAGCGAACCTTTGCGCGCCCAACCCCGTCACAAACCGGGAGTTCACCCGCGCCCTGGCCTCAGTACTGCGCCGCCCCGCCGCCATGGCTGTTCCCCGATTCGGCCCCCGGCTTCTGCTCGGCCGCGAATTGGCCGACGAGCTCTTGTTCTCCAGCGCACGAGCTAATCCCGCTGCTTTAGCCGACGCTGGCTTCGAGTTCCGCCATCCCGACCTGTCTCCGACGCTAAAGGGAATTCTCTGATGCACAAGCGCATCTTCACCGACAGCCGAGTGGTTCCCGCTCCTGCCGAGCAGGTCTTCGCCCTGCTGGCCGATCCGGCCCGCCACTCCGAGTTCGACGGCTCAGGCACCGTGAGGAAGATCGTCTCCGGATCAGGACCCATGCAGTTGGGGTCGAAGTTCAAGATGGCCATGAAGCTGTACGGCTTCCCCTACAAGACCACCAGCACAGTGGTGGAGTTCGATGAGAACCGCCGCATTGCCTGGTGCCATTGGGGCAAGAACCGGTGGCGGTACGAACTCGAGCCGGTAGACGGAGGCACCCAAGTGACCGAGTCGTCCGACTTCACCACCTCCCCTGCCATCAACCGCTTCATGGTTGCTGTGGCGTACACACCCGAGAGCTTCCAAACCAACATCGCCGCCACACTTGACAATCTTGTTGCCCGATTCAGCTCAGGGGACAGCGGCGACTAACGCCAGCGTCGGGGCCAATTCAGAACAGGGACTGCTCCTCTATGACGTCCTGGCTGTCAGCCGCCTCGGTGGCCAACCGGTCGGCCTCGTCGTTCCAGCGGTTGCCGGAATGACCCTTCACCCAGTGGAAGTTGATCGGCCGCGATTGAACCTGCTCGATGATCTGGACCCAGAGTTCTTGGTTGGCCACCGGCTTTTTGTCGGCGGTGCGCCATCCCCGGCGGAGCCACCCCTCCCACCACCGGTCGCGGAAGCAATTGACCACGTAAGTGGAATCGCAGTACACCTCGAGGGGCCCATCCAGCGATCGAAGCGCCTCCAGCACTCCCATCAGCTCCATGCGGTTGTTGGTGGTCTGCGGCGCCCCGCCCGACCCGGACTGTCCGTCGGGCACCACCCAGCCCCATCCACCAGAACCAGGGTTTCCCCGACAGGCGCCGTCGGTATACACCACCGTGGGACTCTTTGCCTCAGTCACCACCTCATGGTGGCACAACCACTCCAGAATTGAAAGCATGGTGGCGTGGCCGTGAACTTCTCACACCAACTGCCGGACACCGACCCCGACGAAACCCGTGAATGGCTCGACAGCCTCGACGCCGTGGTCAGCGCCTCGGGCGGGCAGCGCGGCCGATACCTGCTGCGGCGACTCCTCGACCGGGCCGACGAGCTGGGCGCCGGCCTGTCGGGCACGGTGCAGACGCCCTATGTGAACACCATCCCCACCGCCGACCAGCCGTTTTTCCCCGGCGATGAGAACATAGAGCGTCGGATTCGGGCTTTCATCCGGTGGAACGCCGCGGTCATGGTAGTGAAGGCCAACAAGCGAGCCGATGGCATCGGCGGTCACCTGTCCACATTCGCCTCATCGGCCGCTCTCTATGAGGTGGGGTTCAACCACTTCTTCAAGGGCAAGGAAGATGGGCTGCCCGGCGACGCCGTCTACATCCAGGGCCACGCCGCACCGGGCATCTACGCCCGGGCCTATCTCGAGGGCCGCCTCACCGAAGATCAATTGGACAACTTTCGCATGGAGATCGGCGGCCGCGGCCTGTCCAGCTACCCCCACCCCCGGCTCATGCCCGACTTCTGGGAATACCCCTCAGTGTCGATGGGGCTGGGGCCGATCAACTCCATCTACCACGCCCGCTTCTACCGCTATTTGCACGACCGCCGCATCGAGGACACCAGCGACTCCAAGGTGTGGTGCTTCGTGGGCGACGGGGAATGCGACGAGCCCGAGACGCTGGGGTCGATCTCGCTGGCCGGCCGGGCCAAGCTGGGCAACCTCATCTGGGTGGTGAACTGCAACCTCCAGCGCCTCGACGGCCCGGTGAGGGGCAACGGCAAGATCATCCAGGAGCTGGAGGGCAACTTCCGGGGCTCGGGCTGGAACGTGATCAAGGTAATCTGGGGCTCGCGCTGGGACGAGCTGCTGGCCGTCGATGTGGACGGCGTGCTGCTGGAGAAGATGATGACCACGGTGGACGGGGAGTATCAGCGCTACGCCACCGAGTCCGGGGCCTATATCCGGGAGAACTTCTTCGGACCCGACCCCCGACTGCGCAAGATGGTGGCCCACCTGAGCGACCGACAGCTCGAGGACCTGCCCCGGGGCGGCCATGACTACCTGAAGCTCTATGCCGCCTATAAGGCCGCAGTGGAGGCCACCGACCGGCCCACGGTGATCTTGGCCAAGACCATCAAGGGCTGGACGCTGGGCGAGGGCCTGGAGGCCCGCAATGCCACCCATCAGATCAAGAAGATGACCACTGAGCAGCTCATGGTGCTGCGCTCCCGGCTTCGCTTGGAAGAGGAAATTCCGGCCGAGGCGCTCGAAGATGATGCCAATCCCCCCTACTACAAGCCCCCCCACGACTCCCCCGAGCACCAATACCTGATGGCCCGCCGACGGGAGTTGGACGGGCCGCTGCCCACCCGGGTGGTGAACATCCGCCGGCCCGTCAAGCTGCCCGACGACAAGCTGTTCTCCGACTACGACGAGGGCTCGAGCAGGCGCGAGGTGTCCACCACCATGGTGTTCACTCAGATGCTGCGCAACATGATGCGAGACGAGGAATTCGGGGCCCGGGTCGTGCCCATCGTCCCTGACGAGGCCCGCACCTTCGGCATGGACTCCCTGTTCCGGGAGTTCAAGATCTACGCCTCTGAGGGCCAGCTGTATGAGCCGGTGGACCACGACCTGCTGCTGTCCTACGCCGAGGGCCAAGACGGCCAGCTCTTGGAGGAGGGCATCACCGAGGCCGGGTCGCTGGCCTCGTGGACGGCGGCGGCCACCAGCTACGCCACCATGGGGGTGCCGATGGTGCCGTTCTACTCCTTCTACTCCATGTTCGGATTCCAGCGGGTGGGCGATCTGATCTGGTCGGCGGCCGATTCCCGGGCCCGTGGCTTCCTGATGGGGGCAACCGCGGGTCGCACCACCCTGTTGGGCGAGGGATTGCAGCACCAGGATGGGCACAGCCATCTGCTGGCTTCCACCGTGCCGGCCTGCTGCGCCTACGACCCGGCCTTCGCCTACGAGCTGGGCGCCATCGTGCGCTCTGGGCTGAATCGGATGTACGGCAACGGCGGCGGCGAGGACGTCTTCTACTACATCACCATCTACAACGAGAACTACCGCCAGCCCCGCCGGGCCGACTTCATCAGCGACGAGCACATCTTGTCGGGGCTGTACCAGTGGAACCACGCGCTGGACGGCACCGAACAGCAGGCCTCAATCATCTTCTCGGGAACCGCCCACCAGGCCGCCCGAGACGCCCAGGCCGAGCTCGCCGAGCGCTACGGGATCGGGGTGGACCTGCTCAGTGCTCCCTCGTTCAAGGCGGCCCGGGAGGAGGCTCTGGAGGTGGAGCGCTGGAACCGCCTGCACCCCGACGAGGAGGCCCAGATCCCGATGGTTACCCAACGGCTCCAAGAAGGCCAAGGGCCGGTGGTGGCGGTGACCGACTATATGACCATGGTGCCCGATCAGATCGCCCGCTGGGTGCCTCGCCGGTTCATTCCGCTAGGCACTGACGGATTTGGCCGCTCCGATACCCGTGAGTCACTGCGCCGCTTCTTTGAAACCGATGCCAACAGCGTGACCGCGGCCATCTTGAGCGCCCTGGCTGCCGAAGGCAGCCTCGACCCGTCGGTGGCCAAGGACGCCGTCGCCCGCTACGACCTCAACAACCCCCACTTCGACCCCACCGGCTAGCGGGATGCCGCTGGTCCGGGGGCGCCGTTAGGTGTCAGACCACCGTCAGGCCGGTTGAAGCTGGTTCAGCTCGGTGACGTTGTCGAGGAGAATCCTCTTCTCGGTGGCGCCGTCGAAGCCCTTGTCCTTGAGCTCCACCAGGTAGTCCAGCGGCTGGGGCATTCCCTCGATATGGGGCCAGTCGCTGCCGAAGATCACCCGGTCGGCCCCCATGTAGTGGGCCACCTCGGCCACGTCGTCCTCCCAGAAGGGGTTGATCCACACATGCTGGCGGAACAGCTCGGAGGGATCCTCCTTGAACCAGCCCACGTTCTTGCGGGTGGCCTGCTCCAGCTTGCGGAACATGTCGCCCAAGAATTGAGAGCCGTTCTCCACTGAAGCAATGCGCAGGTTGGTGAACCGCTCGAACAGCTTCTCCAGCGACAGGGTGATGAGGTAGTCGTAGGCGGCCCGCTCGATATTGTAGGCCTTGATGCTGGGCTTGTACTTGCGCTGCTTGCCCATGCTCGATGAGGCGAACCCGTCCTCGTCGTAACCCTGGGTGGTGTACCCGCTGTCGCCGGCATGGACCACCGCGCAGATCCCAGCCTCATTCACTCGGGCCCAGAACGGGTCGAAGCGCTCGTCGGCGGGCGACAGCGAGCCGTAGGCCGTCCATACCGCGGCGGGGCGCATGACGATGGTGCGGGCTCCCTTGTCGAGGCACCGCTCCAGCTCCTGGCAAGCCCAGTCCACGTCGCCCAGCGGGATATAGGGGGCGGCGAAGATGGTGTCGCGGTAGGCGTAGCCCCACTGTTCTTCGAGCCAGCGGTTGAACCCGCCGAACAGGGCTTTCACCGCCTCGAGGTCGGTCTTGATCAGCTCCTCATAGAGCACCCCCAAGGTGGGGAACAGCCACACCGACTGGAGGCCTTGCTGGTGGACCTTGTCGACCCGGGCGTCGCGGTCGTCCACGTAATAGCGGGGCAGCGGCTCGCGCTCACGGAGCATGTCGGCGATGTTGGTTCCGTCGGGATTGCCCCGGAAGTAGTTGTGCAGGGCGCCGGGCAGGGCGATGGGGTCCCAGGTGGGGTTCACCACCGCATTGCTGATCTTGCCCCCCACCAAGTGGTAGCGGCGGCCGTTCACCTCGGCCCACTGCACACAGCGGGGCTGCATGGCCGGGTCCACATGGCGGGTGAAGGCGTCCACCGCCTCGTAGTAGTGGTTGTCGCAGTCGAAGGGGTTGTATCCAAGCTCGTCCACGGAATCAGGGTACTGCCGCGTTCTCGGCGGTGTCTGCTTGAACGGTAGCCTCGGCGCTTTGTCAGCCGCGCTACCGTCGGCCCCGTGCCAGAAACCCTAGAAGCCGAGACCGCCATCCTCACCGAGGACTGCGAGCGGGTGCGCTACATCACCTTGAACCGCCCCGACCGGCGCAACGCCTTGACCATGGCCCAGCTCGGGCAGTTCTTCGACACGTTGGCCGATGCCGACGCCGCTTCCGACATCGGGGCCATTGTTGTTCAGGGCGCGGACGGGGTGTTCTGCTCGGGTATCGACCTCGACCCCGACGAGATCGACTTGGACTACGACTCACGCTCCCTTGAGCAGGAGTTGGCCCTGGTGGAGCCGTTCCGGAGATTCGAGGAGATGTGGCGGCTGCGCACCCCGGTCATCGCCTCAGTGCAGGGCTACTGCCTGGCGGTGGGCACCGACATTGCCTTCCACGCCGACATGACCGTCTGTGCCGACGACGCCCAGTTCGGCTATCCCATCGTGCGGTCGATGGCCTCGCCGTCCACCCACATGTGGACCTATCTGGCCGGACCGCAGTGGGCCAAGCGCTTGCTGCTCACCGGCGACATGATCGACGGCGCCACCGCAGCCCGGGCCGGGTTCGTGCTGGAGGCGGTGTCCGCCGACGAACTGGCCGAGCACACCCACGCCCTGGCCCGCCGGGTGGCCACCGTGCCCGGCGACATCTCCGCCGCCAACAAGGCCATCTGCAACAAGGTCCTAGAGCTGATGGGCTACACCCTGGCTCAGGAGATGGCCCGCGAGCACAACGTGATCGCCCACCAGTCCCCCGCCGCCCAGGAATTCGGCCGTATTATCCGCACCGAGGGGTTCAAAGCCGCCCTCGCCTGGCAAACCGAGCAATTCGGCTAGAGAAGCACTGCCGGAGAGGCCGCTAGCAGCTGGTAGCGGCCTTGAGGGCCTGGCAGGCCTCCTTCATGCGGACAGGGCTGAGTTGGGTAACCCGGCGTCGGAAGGCGTGGCGAGAAATGGTGTGAATGTTGTCAAAGCTAACGACGCTTTCGACGGGGACGCCATCTTCAACGGTCAGGGGCAACTCCGACGCAATACCCCGGATCGTGCGGGTGAGCTCGGCAGCAACTACACCTCCGATGCGAGCCGCGACCGGATCGCGTGTGAGAACGAGCACCGGCCGGTCACCGCTTGGGGTTTCGGCGAACCAGATCTCACCCCTTTTCATCGAGCCATTCAATCCAGTCAGACCAGTCTTCAGCCGGGAGCCAATATTCGACACCGTCGAATGCTGACAGCTCCTCCTCAGTAAGCGGCATTTTCTCGTAGATCTCGGCATCGCGCTCGGCCAGCAGGGCGTTCAGGTGGCGACTGAAGGCGTCGCGAAACATCTCAGACAGCGAAATCCCAAGTTCTTCGGATAACTCCTTGGCTCTTGCCGCCTCCTCTGGGGGCACTCGGAAACTGAGCATCGTCATACGTAAATATAATATTGTATGACAGATTGGACGTCAAGCCTCTTTCGCCTATTTATCAGGGATTCTGCCCTACCCTGGTTCGTCACTTCCCGCTTTCGAGTAGTCCCCCCAGCGCTTGGTGGAAGTGGATGAGGGCCACTTCGTGGCGGCCGACCAGGGTTTCTTCGATGAGGCCGGAGGACAGAGACTGCTGGATCTTGACCGCTTGGGGGAAGTCCTCGCCGGCGCCGACCTTCTGGTGGAGCTCCAGGGTGCGGTCGTAGTGGGGGCGGGTGCGGTCGGTGACCGGCTCAGGGGTGTAGAGGGTCATGGTGATGTCGGTGTGATCGGCCGAGGTAGGCAGAAACTGGTAGACGGCGAAGTGGTCCACGCTGTGGCTCAGGATCGTGTTGGGGGCGATCAGGTACTCCACGGTGGCCCGGCTGAGCAGGTCCCACTGGCCATCAGGAGCTTCGGCCAGCTCCAGAATCGACTTCTGGCAGGTTTGGAACCGCAGGTTGGGGCCATACCCCCGATAGGTCATGGGCTGGGACAGGTAGTACTTGCCCACGGTGGCGCGGTGCAGCGAGAACACGTGGTACGACTCCAAGAACGTGTCCACCAGCAGCTTCCAGTTGCAGGGCCAGCTCGACTCCCACCGGTCGAACGGGACGTAGCCGCCCACCCCGAAGTCGTCGAGGTCCTGAGCGGCATCGCCCACCAACCCGGCGGCGTCCACCGATTCATCGCCCTGGGCCCGCACGAACACCAGCCCACTGGCCTCCCCCACCGGCACCGACACCAGGCAGAGCTCCGACTCGTCGGTTCCGGCGAACCCCTCCCCCGCCTGGGGACGGGCCAGCAGCGACCCGTCGAGGCGGTAGGTCCAGGCGTGGAACGGGCACCGCAGCGACGCGGCCCCCGATCCGCAGCCGCTCACCACCGATGAAGCCCGATGTCGGCACACGTTGCGAAACCCTCGCAGCACCCCGTCGTCGCCCCGCACCACCACCAGCGGGACTCCACCGACGGTGAGCGACACATAGTCGCCCGGGGTGGTAACCGCCCCCGACAGACAGGCCACCACCGGGCGGCGGCGGAACAATGCCTCCTGCTCGGCCTGCCAGTGAGACTCGCTGGTGTAGACGTCGGCGGGCAGCGCCAGCGTGGCGTCGGCCAACTGCGTGGTGCCCGCGGCGTGGTGATCCAGGAGCTCCCGGATCAGCTCCACCTGGGTCTCGCGGCGCACAGACGAAGCCTAGGCCCTCATCATCTGACCGCCTCAGCCCAGTAACGTCGGCGGATGATGAAGCCTCACCGTACGAGCACTGACCATTTGGGAGGCCCGGCGTGAACCGCGACTTGTACTTGTACGAGGTGGTCGACATCATCGGCCAGGGCCAATACGACTACATGGAGCACCTGTGGCAAGACCCGGTGCTGCGCATGCCGGATATGTTCGGGCTTCAAGGCACCTTCTACATCCTGGGAGCGGGCGGGGGGCGCTGGCCCCAGGTGATCAACATCTGGGACATCGGCTCGGACGGTTGGAAGGGCCTGGCCAAGAACCTCGACCGGCTCAACCTGAAGCGGCGCAAGGCCTTCTACGGCGACTGGTGGGACGAGGCCGCCCAGTGGCGCTCCGGCGGGTTCGACCGGCTGTGCGGGGGTGTGCCCGGCAGCCCGAACACCGCCGAGATCGTCGAAGAAGGCATCAACGGCACCCTGTTCGTGAACGAGATCCTCACTGTGCGCCCCGGTACGCCGCTGGAGTTTCTGGCTGCGGTGGTACAGGAGCGGGTTCCACTCATGGCCGACTACGGCCACCGCCCCACCGGTCTGTATGAGGTGCTCAACAACCAGCATGAGGTGGTGATGGTGTGGGCCACCGACATCGCCTCTCACGTCACCTTCCGCCAGAACCGCGACACCACCCGGGGCCTGTGTGACGAGGGAACCGCCGACGATCGGATCACCGCTTGGGAACAGCGCTCGGTCGAATACGTCACCGGCGGCGACACCCACCTGATGACTCCGCTGCCCCACACGGTGTACGGGCCCGACGACTGGGAGGACGCCAGCCTGGAGAACTGGCTGGCCGCGCGGGAACAGGATTGATGTGATGACCGATAAGTTCGACCTGACCGGGCGGGTGGCCATCGTCACCGGAGCCTCCCGGGGAATCGGCCACGCGTTGGCCTTGGGGCTGGCCGAGGCCGGGGCCAAGGTGGTGGCCGCCAGCCGCACGCTGGATGCCTGCCAAACCCTGGCCGACCAGATCACCGCCGCTGGTGGCAAGGCCCTGGCCGCCCAGCTCGACGTCGGCCAACTCGATCAGCATCAGCTGCTGGTTGAGGCTGCCATTGAGCGCTTTGGCCGCCTCGACGTGCTGGTGAACAACGCCGGCGTGCTGCGTCCCCACGTCACCACCCGGGTCACCCCCGAGGAGCTAGACGACATCTTGGCCGTGAACCTCAAGGGACCGCTGTTTCTGTCGCAGGCCGCGCTCGATCACCTGGCCGCCGATGGGGGCGGATCGATCATCAACATCGGCGCGCTGGGGGCCTTCCAGCCCATGGAGGGCATCGGGGCGTACTGCGCGGTCAAAGCGGCCATGGCTAACTGGACCACCACCATGGCCCGGGAGTGGGCCAGCCGGGGGGTTCGGGTGAACCTGCTGGTTCCCGGCCCGGTGGCCACCGACATGATCCTGCCCCGCGACCCCGAAGCCCGGGCCCGGTTCGAGGAGCAGGTGGCCGCCGAGACAATCTTCGGCCGCCTCGGCGTCCCCGACGATCTGGTGGGCGCCGCGGTGTTCCTAGCCAGCGACGCCTCGGTGTTCATGAGCGGCCGGCCGGTGTTCGTCGACGGCGGAATGCTGCGCTGAGCAGGCCATTCGACTTCGCGCAAATGGTTCACTTTTCGGCGGTCAGCACCGGGTAGGGTCGGATCATGGCCGAAGAGGTCTTGGCCTCAGACATTTTGATCGCGCCCTCCGTGCTGCCCGCTGATTTCGCCCGGCTGGGCGAGGAATGCATCGATCTGGAGAAAGCCGGGGCCGACCGGATCCACTGGGATGTGATGGACGGCCGGTTTGTGCCCAATCTCACCTTCGGTCCCGATGTGATCGCGTCGATTCGGCCCCTGGTGTCGCTGCCATTCGAGGCTCACCTGATGGTGGAAGAGCCCCATGAGCTGGCCCCCCGCTACGCCGAGGCCGGCTGCGAGCTGCTCACCGTCCACTCCGAGGCCTGTCCTCACCTGCACCGCACTCTGGGGGCCATCCGAGAGCTGGGAATGGACGCCGGCGTGGCCCTCAACCCGGCCACTCCGGCTTCGGCTGTGGCCCACGTGCTGGACCTCTGCCGACTGGTGCTGGTGATGACCGTCAACCCCGGCTGGGGCGGACAGTCGTACATCTCTTCGATGGAGTCCAAGGTGGCCGAGGTGCGGGCCATGATCGACGGCGGCGGCCACGATGTGGAACTGGAGGTGGACGGCGGCATCGGACGGAGCACGATCGGAGCCGCCGCCAAGGCCGGAGCGGGAGTATTCGTGGCCGGCAGCGCGGTTTTCTCCGATGAACTGGGGTTCAACCACGCCATCGGTGAGTTGCGAGAAGCAGCCGCTCACGCCTGACGATGCGACAGCCGACGGCGGCTGCACTGGCGCTGGTGCTGGGGGCTCTGACGCTCGCAGCCTTGTCGCTCAGTGCCTGCGGCAACGATGACCAGCCCAGCTTGGAAACCTTCTGCGGACGACTGGAGACCGCCTTCAGCCCCGAGGGCGCCCTAGCCGCTGACTATTCCGATGATCCCAGCGGCGCGCAGGCGGTGATAGACGAACTGGAGTCGATTCAACGGGTGGCGCCCCTGGAGGTCGAGTCGTCGCTGGCCGTCATCATCGACACGGCAAGCCTCATCATCGGGGTATTCAGCGGAGAGGAAAGCGCCGGACTCGATGCCGCCCAGCTAGAAGAAAGCGGGACGGCCTCCGCCGAGTTGGGCCGCTACGCCGCGGAGCACTGCGGCCTGGATCTGGACTGGGACAGCCCTGTCGTCTTCGTCGATCCCGACAGGATCCCCGGCGAGGTGCGGTTGGACGTGCGGGGCTAGCTGAGGACCAGACTTCCTCAGAGCATCTCGCCGCGCTTGACGATCACGTGGTCGATGATGCCGTACTGCTTGGCCTCTTCGGCGGTGAACCAGCGGTCGCGGTCGGAGTCGGCCTCCACCTGCTCCACCGACTGGCCGGTGTGGGTGGCGATGCGCTCGGCCAGCAGCGACTTCACGTAGGCGTGCTGCTCGGCCTGGATGGCGATGTCGGCGGCCTGGCCCCGAACCCCGCCGGAGGGCTGGTGCATCATGATCCGGGCGTGGGGCAGGGCGTAGCGCTTGCCGGGTGCACCGGCGCACAGCAGGAACTGGCCCATCGAGGCGCCCAAACCCATGCAGATGGTGCCCACATCGGGGGTGATGAACTGCATGGTGTCGTAGATGGCCATGCCCGAGGTGACCGACCCGCCCGGGGAGTTGATGTAGAGCCAGATGTCCTTGTCGGTGTCCTCGCCCTCCAGATAGAGGAGCTGGGCGGTGATGTAGTTGGCGATGTCGTCGTTCACATCGGTTCCGAGAAACACGATTCGGTTCTTCAGAAGCCGGTTGTAGATCTCGAAGGCACCGCGCTCGGGGCTGCCCGGCTCGAACAGGACGGGGTTGGTCATGGCCACAATCGTACCGGCCCGCTACTGCGTCTAGGCCACCCGATCCACCGGTACCACCGCGCAGACCGGCGCATCAGGGGGTTCGGCAGGAAGCATGAACCGCCAGAACACCGCGGCCCGAGGCTCACCGCAGGTGTCCAGCCAGTTGGGCACGCCGGGATCGCGGTGGGCGATGACCACCCGATAGCGGCGGTCTTCGCCCATCTCCATCTGGGCGTCGTTCAGCGACACGGTGCGCTCCAGATAGTCGGCCGTTTGGCCCAGCTCGTTCCAGATCACCACATTGGTGAACAACCCCTCGGGAATCCGGCCCTCCATGACCAGGGCCTCGTCGGCGTCCACGTAAACCATCGAGTCGGGTGGGAGCTTGTTGCGGATGATGTTCACCCCACCGGCCGCTGGCGACAGCCTGAAGCCGTCCCGGTCGCCCGGCGCGGTGTAGCTGGTGGGAAGCTCGTCCACCGCCCAAATGGCGGTGAGAAACTGGTCAAGATGGCGGGGGCTGATCACCACCGGCGGCGGCCCATCACTGTCCACCACCGAGTGGCCCTCGCCGTCCACTGCGGTCACAACCCGCCGAAAATCATCAGTCATGTGGGGTCCTAGTCACCTCCCGCCAGCCGTTGTCCTTGGGCACTTTCCTAGCTTCCGCTTCTGGTCTTGTTGTACCGGGGGTTGCGGCCCCTGTTCTGTCGGCGGTGCCATGCCAGCCTCCCGGCTTCCCACCGTCGAGCTAACCCCCTGGGCATCCCGACCGTCTCCACTTCCAAGTGCCCGTACTTGCCCGACTTCTGGTGCGCGACGGCCCGCCGCCGAGGATTGTTCGTGATTCCTACGTAGACGACCTTGCCGCGAGGGCTACGCAGTGTGTACCCCTGCACAGATCGCCACCGTCTAGTGCGCCGCCGTCTTGCCATGCGGCCACCATAACCCGACAGCAGCGGGCTGCCTCTGGTGGAATCGTACCTGCTGGTCGCGTGGTCGTTTGGCTTCTATATTGTGTCCCTTGGCACAGGTGATGATTCAGGGTGAACAGAGCTTGCCAGTCGTCTCGCAGCCATTGTGAAAGGAGAGGACATGGCCGACCAAGAAGGATTCACGGCGCTAGAAATCGAGAACTTGCAGCACTACGTGTATTTCTTCCAAGACCCGCGCGACAGCACGATCTTCTATGTGGGAAAGGGGAAGGGCAACCGCTTTCTCTCACGTCTACAGCACTCCGATGAGACGGAGTGGCACAACAAGCGGCTAAACAAGATTCGGGAGATCGAGGCAGAGGGCCGCGAAGTCAGGTGCTTCATCGCCCGTCACGGCATGAACGAGCAGACCGCGCTTGAAGTAGAGGGAGCACTGATCGACGTTCTGCGGCTCATCGGCAACGACGAACTGACCAACAAGCACCGGGGGCACTCCCCCCAGCGAGGGCTTTGGGACTTCAGAGGGCACATCGAAGGCAACGCGTGGGGGGTGCCCGCCGACAACTACAAGGAGTCCTGAACGGGGTGGGCGTGACTGGCACAGCAATCTGGTCAGCAGCCTGTCATATGGAGTGGACGCAATAGAGTCTGTCTGATTCCCAAATAGATTTTGGGGCTGTCCCTGGTCCGAGGGCTTCAAATGCCAGGATCTAGTGAGGGCGACGATGGACACACCACCGGAGATGGCGACGACAGGGAACACGAACCCGAAATTGCAGGCATTGACGTGGCTGGCGGGTCTTCTACTGCTTGCGGTGATCGCCCTGATCGTTGTCAGTCTCGTGAGCTCTGCATCGCAGCGTGAGGCGCTGAATGAAGTGCGCGAGGCTGTTGAAGCGAACACGGCGGCTGTGCAGGAGATCAAGCAGGACCAGAGCGAGCCGGCTGTGTTGCACTCCTACGCCGATGAGTGCAGCGACCGGGGAGGAAGTCAGACGTATGTAATCCACCAGTCGCTTAGGGTGTGCAACGCCGGATGGAGAGACTCGTTCAGCATCCCCCACGACCGAGACTGGGACGATGAATACGGCGAATCGTACTACTGGTCGCCCCCAGGGTGAGGCCGAACGTTTGGACGAAAGCTGCTCGCAGCTAGGAGTACCTGTTTGTTCTCCGGCGTGTGAGTTGGATTCCGCAATCTGGGCAGAGGGCCGGCCGTCTCGCAGGTTCATCATCTCACGTTCTGGGAACGGGCCGGCGTGACCGCATCTTTCGCAATGCAAGGCCCGCTCTCTGTTGAACTCCCTCCAAGCGCCCACGCCGATCAGAGCAGCAACGGTGGCCACAACTATCCAAACAATCGTGTTGGCGTCCATCGCGCCCCCTTGAAAACCCGAATGAGCGTACCATCGGGCCTGTCCAGACCATCCTCTGAAGGGAATGGGGGGCGTTGGCGATAAGATCGCCCGCCGACATGAGATCTCCCCAACGCCCTGACGCTGTTGCCCGGTGGGAATCTGCTGTGGACTGGCCGATGCTGGTCTTGGCTCTGGGGAGCATTCCGCTTCTGGTGTTCGAGTCGTTCTACCCATCAGCTGTCGCTGTGTTGAACTGGGCGATCTCAGGAGTGTTCGCTGTCGAGCTTGGTGTGAGGTTGGTGGTTCACGGTCCTGGTCGCAGGCGGTACGCGGTGACCAAGTGGTACGACTTCGCCATCGTCGCCCTAACGCTGATCCCAGTGCTGATGCCATTGCGTGCTCTGAGGTCGGTGCGGGTGTTGAAGGTGCTGAAGGTTCTCAGAGTGGCTGCATTCGTTGAACGTGGCTTTCACACCGTAAAGCGGATTTGGGCTGGAACGTCGGGCCGCTACGTTTTGGCCGCTGCTGTTGGGCTGATCGCTGCCTCGGCAGTCGGGGTCTGGTTCTTCGAGGATCGCGGTGGCGCCGAAATCGACTCCTGGGGTGACACGATCTGGTGGGCAATCGTGACGATGACGACCGTCGGTTATGGAGACATCTCACCGCAGACAGGTGGTGGGAAGGCTGTAGCGATCATCCTCATGCTCGCGGGGATAACCGTCTTCGGAGTAATCACCGCTAACCTCGCTGCTTGGTTCACCAGAAGCAAGGAACAGGCCAATCAGGCCGACTTAGGGCGACAGGTCCAAGAACTGACGGCGGCCGTAGAACGGCTGACCGCCCAAGTCGAGAGGAACGACAGAAGCGAACGATCACTACAGCAGAGGGAACCTCAAAGCGGCGAGCTTGTGGAAGGAGAATCGCACGACGGGAGGGCCAGCATAGAGTGAGGGTTTCTGAGCGGATTGAGCGATTCCTAAGCGACTATCCCAAGGGAAGGCTGCTTGTTGTCGTGGGCTATGCCAGTCCAGCAGGGCTCGCGTGGCTGGACCTCCAGACCGTTGGCCGCCCTGTGTCTTTGCTGATTGGTGATACTCGCTCTAGGTACTGGTCGAACATCTCCCATGATGACGCGGGACGAGCGGTTGACTTTCTTTCTAGAACGGATGTGAAGGTCCGCAATTGGTATCGGACCAAAAGGGCTAAAGAGGGGCCTTCGATGGCTCACATGAAGGCGTGGGTGGTGGAATCCGAAGGAGTCCCGGTGGCTGCTCTGGTCGGGTCGGCAAACCTGACTAAGAACGGGTTGGAAGCAAATGTCGAGATCATGGTTGAAGCCACCGGCGACGACCTGATCCGCACTTGGGGGGAGGTCAGGGGGCTTCACGAGAAGGGTTGGGATTGTGCTGAGCGTTTAGCTGGGTACATGGCTGACAGTGTCGATCTTGGACAAAGGGAAATCGAGAATGTTGGGGGCAAAGCAGAGTCAACCGGCCGTGAGGCTGGTGTAGGAAGGGGATCGTGGCAATCCGACCCGACTGGTCGCAATCAATACCGCTGGCGGGAAGGCGGCAGATGGACTCCCCACGTTGCCAACGACGGAGTCACGTCCGCAGACCCAACATCCAATCTCGATTTGGATACGCTTTCGAGGCAACCCGCAGGCCGGACTGAAAAAACCAGTACTAACAGAGTCCTTGAACTGCCTTCAAGCAAAAGACGGCTGGCTGCGTTCGTTGTTGAATATGTGCTTATCTTTGTGACGCTGATTATCGGGTGGCTGATCTGGTCGCTAGCCGTCTACAGCCAGGGAAAAACTCCGGCGAAGCAGATTTTCAGGATGCGAGTCATCAGAATTGATGATCTGTCAGCGGCTGGCGGCTGTCGAATGTTCTTTCGAGAGATCATCCTGAAATATGGATTGTGGTTGACCTTCTTCATTACAGCACCCTTGTTCTACCTTGCTCCGGTACTAGTAGGCTTGGCATTTCTTTGGATGTTGATTGGGTGGGTCGTCCTACAGGGCGACCGACGAGGCCAGACCCCTTGGGACAAGATGCTTGGCACAGTAGTAGTCACTATCCCACGAAATTGAAACCGGCCGCGCCGAACCACGCCGCCGCGCCAACTTCAACACCAGGGAACCCGCCTCTTGGACTATCTGTCAGTCAAAGGAATCAGCGAGGCGCCCGACTCAAACGTGGACCTTCACAGCATCCCAGCCCCAACTTCAACGCGAAGACCCATTTTGACTGGGTTTGCTGTTCTAGCGACAGGCGGTTGTAGGCACGTAGGAATACGGGTTTTTCCGCATGTGTGGGCATTCCGAGAGGTAGGGGGAGTGCTTTAGGACGTAGACCCGTTTCGCCGCGCTTTCAGCGCCGCAAGGAAGTCCTCTGTGCTGGCGTGGAAGGTGCAATCGGAGAGGTCGGCGGCTGGTCCCTTTCCGGTGTCTGCTTCAATGTCAGCAAGCGTCAATTCGTCAGAGTTTGCTTTCCTACGGAGCTTGCGCACTGAAACATTCCGCATTAGGCGAAATGCCATTGACATCCCTGACCCTCCTGTGTGGTGCCTATTTCCACCCTATCTGACATGCCTCAAAAAAAGTGCGCCAGGTGGGATTTGAACCCACACGGGCTTGCGCCCACAGGGACCTAAACCCTGCGCGTCTGCCAAGTTCCGCCACTGGCGCGAGGCGCTTACAGGCTACAAGCCCAACTGGGTGGCCAAGGCCCGAAATGCCCGGCCCCGGTGGGAGACGGCGTTCTTCTCGTAGGGTGACATCTCGGCAAATGTGCGCCCGTCTCCCCCGTCGGGAACGAACACCGGGTCGTAGCCGAAGCCCCCGTCTCCTCGCGGCTCGACAGCGATGGTCCCGGTGGTCATGCCCTCGGCCAGCATCTCGCCCCCGTCGGGAAATGCCACTATCGCCACCGTGCGAAAGCGAGCCGACCGGTCGGCTGCCCCCTCGAGTTCGTCTAGCAGCCGGGCTCGGTTATCGGCGTCATCAGCGTGCTCACCGGCGTAGCGGGCCGACTTCACGCCCGGCGCTCCGCCCAGCGCGACTACCTCCAATCCGGTGTCATCGGCCACTGCGGCCTGACCGGTATGACCGCAGACCGCGACCGCCTTCAGCCGGGCATTGGCCTCCAGCATGTCGCCGTCTTCGACCACTTCACCCAGGCCGGCGGGCCGGGGCAGCAGCTCCACCGCCGATCCCAGGATGGCCGCAATCTCAACCAACTTGTGGGGGTTGGCGGTTGCCGCCACAAACTGCCGTCGCTCATCCGAGGCGGAGTTCAACGGACCAGAATTCAACGGGACGGAGGCAGGTCGGCCAGCAGCTGGTTTTGCCGCTTGATGATCTGCTCGATTCCCAGCGTGGCCAGGTCTAATAGCTCGTCCAGCTGGTCTCTGCCGAATGCCATTCCCTCGGCGGTGCCCTGCACCTCCACGAAGCGACCTGATTCGGTCATGACCACGTTCATGTCCACCTCGGCGGCCACATCTTCGTCATAGGGCAGATCGAGCGCCGGCGTTCCGTCGACGATCCCGACGGACACCGCAGCACACGCCTCGATCATGGGGTGATGCTCGATCTTTCCAGCGGCCAACAAGCGGCTGAAAGCGTCGTGAAGCGCGACATAAGCGCCGCTGATGGCGGCGGTGCGGGTACCGCCGTCGGCTTGCAGCACGTCGCAGTCGCAGATGACTTGTCGCTCGCCGAGCTTGGCGGCATCAGTCACCGCCCGCAGCGAGCGGCCGATCAAGCGCTGGATCTCCTGGGTGCGGCCCGACTGGCGGCCTCGGGCCGCTTCCCGATTGACCCGCTCGGGCGACGACCCCGGGAGCATCGAGTACTCGGCCGTCACCCAGCCCGTGCCCCGGCCCCTCATCCACCGGGGCACGTCGGGATCAACCGACGCGGTACACAGCACCCGGGTGCGGCCGAACGATACCAGCACCGAGCCGTCGGCCATTTCGGTGAATTCCCGCTCGAAGCTGATGGGTCGCAGATCATCAGCGGCTCGACCGTCGCCCCTCATGTTTGACCTGCTCTCATACCTTATACCTCCAGCCCTGTTGCATCGCTAGGGGCACCCTAACAAGGACACAAGACCGCACAAAAGGAGCGGCCTCGACTCTGGCGGGATGAGTCGAGGCCGCTCGGCTGGAGCCGTGCTCCAGCGTGGTGGTGTGGTTTGGGTGCAAGCACTTTAGCAGAACGGGGGACTTATAGCACATCAAACACCAAAAAACCTGCCTAGGTAGAAATTTTTTTCAAACTAGGTTCAGAAGTAGATAGTTGACTCAGCTCGGGCAGTCACCTGGTCGATCGGATCAGTCCACGCCCCGGTGGACAGGTACTTCCATCCGCCGTCGGCCGACACCACCACCACCGCCCCCTCGTCAATCCGCTCGGCCACTCGGGCGGCCCCGGCCAGCGCCGCGCCGGTAGAGAGGCCGGCGAAAATGCCAGCCTCCTCGGCTAGGCGCCGAGTCCACTCGATCGACTCCCGAGGCCGCACGATGCGCTTGCCGTCCAAGAGCTGATCGCCGCCCCATTTCTCATAGACCGGGGGGATGAACCCGTCGTCCAAGCTGCGGAGCCCGTCGACCATCTCCCCCGCGGGGGGCTCCACCGCCAGCACCTGCACCGATGGCTTGCGCTCCTTGAGATAGGCGCCCACTCCCATCAAGGTGCCGCTGGTGCCCAGTCCCGACACGAAGTGGGTGATCTCGGGGCAGTCGGCGTAGATCTCCGGGCCGGTGGTGTTGTAGTGGGCCCGGGGGTTGGCCTCGTTGCCGTACTGGTAGAGGAACGCCCACTCGGGGTTGTCGTCGGCCAGCTTCTGGGCCATGCGGACGGCCCCGTTCGACCCCCCAGCGCCCGGCGACCAGATGATCTCGGCCCCGAACACCTCAAGAAGCTGGCGGCGCTCGGCCGAGACGTTCTCGGGCATGACGATCTTGATGGGATAGCCCCTGAGCCGGGCGATCATGGCCAGGGCGATCCCGGTATTGCCCGACGACGGCTCGATGATGGTGCGGCCCGGTTCCAAGGTCCCGTCGGCCTCGGCCTCGAGGATCATCTCGCGCGCCACTCGGTCCTTGACCGATCCCGCGGGGTTGACTCCCTCGAGCTTGACGTGGATGGCCACCGCCGGGTTGGGCGACAGCACGGTGACATCGACCATCGGGGTGTTCCCGATCAGATCGATCACCGATTTGTGTGCCGTCACAGACCCCAGATTACCCCTCGACTGCCACGGGCTCTTCAGCAATGGCCCCGTCGGCAATCCGGTAACAGCGCAGCGCAGGCTCGGGATCCTTCAACGACACGATCACATAGAGCAGCGCTCCGAAGGGGTCGAATGCCGTGGCGTCTCGCACATCGGTGGGCGACGGATAGGCGGTGGTGTGGGTGTGGGAGTGCATGACCGCCACCAACGCCAGCCCCTCGTCATCGGCGGTGCGCTCAGTCTGGAGGTACTCGGCATCGTCGAGCCGGTAGATTTGGCTGGACTCCGCCGCATTGCGCACCGGGAAGAACCGAGTGACCTGCTCTTTCCCCGCCGGGGCAGCCAGCAGCCCGCACGCCTCGTTGGGCAGTCCCGACAGCGCATGGGCGATTACCTGCGCATAAACCTCACTGCTCAACCGCAGCACCCGCTCACCCTACCTGGGCTTGCGCACCGATCAGCCGCCATTGGAAAGGAGTCGCTGGTCGGGGGTCAGACCAGCGAGGGCGACCACAGGAGCCGGCGGGCCGGAATCGCCGGTGAAGCCGGCAGCTGTGCTGGGCGATTCAAATCGGGTGGCGACAGGCACCACGCCCGCCCACCACGGCCCGGCGATGTCTTCAGGCTCATCGATTGGGTCGCCGCGGCGTACCTTCACCCGGTCGGACGGCGCCTCAGCTCGCTCCTGTGATCCCGTCGGCCAGTCCTACTGCGGCAAAGGCAACTGCAGGATTCTTCTTGCAGGCAGGAGCCGTGAGGTAGAAGGAAAAGGTCGGATGACGGCTTGCTGCCTCCCACTCAGCCGCAGCCGTCATGAGAGGAGTCCTGCGTCTTGAAGCTCAGGGCGGACTTTAGGGATTCGACTGCGATGGAGGCTGTAATTCTCAGTTTTGTGCTGGATATGCCCAATGACCACGCTCGGATGCACGTTGTATCGCGATGCTGCTTGAACGATTGCCGGTACAGACACCGACGCGGCTTCGAATCCACCAGGAAACAGCCACTCAGTGGCCTGATCATTTGCCGCTAACTCATCGGGATCACTCTGTGGGCCCATCAAATCGTCATCGAGGATCGCGCCAGAAAGCGCAGTGATGTGCCCCAGCGTCAAATGGGCACACTCGTGCAGTAAAGCAAAGAGAAGACTGTCGAATCGGTTGTTTCGCGTAGTCAGGCCAATGACGGGACGGCCGTCGGGAAGAAACGTAACCGCACCATCGAGCTTGCCTCCTCGAAGGCCCTCTGCGAATACCAAACAGACGCCGCATTCCCCGAGGAGTGTTGGCAGCCTGACCAGCTCACTGGGTCCGTCCTTGAGAATCCGGGGTAGCCGCGTCGCAAGTCGCCTTAACTCGTCGATTCCGAATTCTGCAACATCCTGGGTATCAGCGATTTTCCGCACATACCCAAGCCAAGCGGCCTGTTCAATCGTGATCGGATCGGCAGAATTGGAGCGCTTCGCCGCCGCGGCAAACCGAGGACGCTCATCAAGGTTGGCGATTTTCAGCAGTTCGCATACGGCCGACTCGATTGCATCAAGGTCATCGGTCTCAGGGACCCACCCCCGAGACCGTACCTGAGCCAGCGGAATAACCTGGCGCAGTCGAGCTCGCCGCGCAACAGGGGTAAGTTCTTCGTGGCTCGTGGCTGAGCGCTGCTCGAAAAGGCGATATGCGGTTTGTAGGTTGAGCCAAAGCTCAGGGGTGGTTCCAAGCGCCTCAGAGAAGGAAATCGCAGTCTCAGTGGTGATTTCCTTCTTCCCGTTCAGGATCTCGGAAACTGCCTGGAGGGGCCTACCGATGATCTCCGCAAACTCAGTCGCGGTCCATCCACGTTCGTCTAATTCATCCCGGAGATACTCACCGGCCGGAAAGACTTCGGCAGGAGTGTAGGTTCTAGCCATAGTCACGAATCTCCTCCCTAGTGGTAATCGACAATCTCGACAACGACCAGCAGCCGGCCTTCGGCATCGGTCTCAATCCGCAAGATGAGCCTCCACCGGCGATTGAGCCGGATCGAATGCTGACCAGCACGCCCCCCTTGGAGCTTCTCAAAGTGCAGTGCCTTGTAGTTCCGAAGATCGACCTCGGACTCCGCCTGGGCGAGAAACCCCACCTTCTTCCGGAAGGCCTTCACGACATCGGGGCCGAACCTGGGCAGCACGAAGTCTCGCTCCTCGTACAGTCGTCGAAGGTCGTCGTCCTCGAATTCCAGCCTCATGCTTCATGCTTTCACCCTAGAGGTGAACACCCTATCATGCAAGTACCTTTTGTGAGTTCACTCCCTGACGAACCCGAACCCACCCATAGATCAACCTATTCGTTCTGCCGACAAACTTGTGGAGTACCACGATTACCGTGACGTTCGCACCCACAATTCACTGATGCCCCGGCTGTTCTTGGCTGTTTTTCCGCCTTTGGAGGTTGTGGAGCTGCTGGGCGAATTGGATCGGCCCGAGGTAGAGGGGTTGCGATGGACGGTGCCCGAGCAGTGGCACATCACGCTGAGGTTCTTCGGGGAAACGGAGCAGGGCGAGGTGGAGGACAGCTTGCGGGGGTTTCAGGGATCGGCCAGCACCGTGCGGCTGGGACCGGCCAGCAGGCGGTTGGGGGCAAGGGTGCTGATGCTGCCTGCGGATGGGCTGAGCGAATTGGCGGCCGAGGTTGGAGCACGCACTGCGGCCATTGGCCAGCCGCCGGACCGTCGGGAGTTCACCGGTCATCTCACCTTGGCCCGAGCCCGCAAGCGGGTGCCGGGCACGGTCGTCGCACAGCCCTTCGAGGCCGAGTTCTTGGCCCGCGAGCTGTGGCTGGTGTCCAGCCAACTCCACCCTGATGGGTCCCGCTACTCCCGGCTGAGCCATTGGCCGTTGGAAGAGGCCGGCTGAGTAGAGCCCGCTCAAGGCTCCTCGACGAGAGGGACGAACCTCACGGGGCAGAATCGCTCGGAAGTGGTCTCATCGCCGTCTCTACGAACCAAAGTGAGATTCTGGGAGAACGAGGCCGGCCCCACGGGGATGACCAACCGCCCGCCGTCGGCGAGCTGGTCGATGAGCGCTGAGGGAATGTTGGACGCTGCCGCGGTAACCAGCACTGCGTCGTAGGGGGCGCCGGGCGAGTGGCCCTGCGACCCGTCGGCGCACACCACGGTGGTGTTGTCATACCCCAGTTCAGCCAGGACTTGGGCCGCTGAGTTGGCCAGCTTTCGGTGCCGCTCCACAGAAACCACGGAGGCGGCCAATTCGGCCAGCACAGCCGCCCCATAGCCCGATCCGGTTCCCACCTCCAGCACCCGGTTGTCTGGCTCTATGGCCGCGGCCTCGGCCATGAGGGCCACGACGTAGGGCTGGGAGATGGTTTGGCCTGAACCGATGGGCAGCGGGTGATCCTTGTAGGCGTCGCCGGCCAGCGTCCGCGACACGAACCGATGGCGGGGAACCGTCCTCATGGCGTCCAGAACCTGCGGGTCGCTGACTCCTCGCCCCTCGATCTGGCGGCGCACCATTGTCAGCCGCCGGTTTAGGTGCCGGTCTTGGACCATCCCCAATGATGCTCCAACCGCTCCTGCTTCGGGGCGAAGAATGGGCGAGAGTTTTGACTACCTCGCCGCGGGATAGGCGCTGGTCTCGTCGAACACCGCTTGAAGGGCGTCGGCGTCGCGGGTGAAATCCGGGCCGGTTTCCTCGGACGCATTCCAGGGCGGCGCCGGTGCCCACCACGGCGGCATCTCAGAGCCGCCGTCGGCGGTCTCGTTGGGGATGAAGGCCAAGCACCACTGCCAAGAGCCCTTCTCTTCGCCCTCGCCTTCATCGGGATGGCCACCGGGGGGAACCAAGGCGTAAGTGAATCCCGGCCCGGGTCCCGCTTTCTGGGCGTCTCGGGCCACGAGTCGGCGGGAATGCGGTAGGCGGGAATGCGGTAGCCGGGAATGCGGTAGCCGGGCGGCGACAAACGGCAGGGCAAGCAGTAGCAGGACGATGATCGAGGTAACGATCGTTGTCAGGTTCAATTCAGGCATGTCGGGTGCCTCCGTCAAGGGGAGGCTTGAGGACTTACTCAAGCCTCACAGGCCCCATAAGCCCCACCCGCAACAGAAAAGGGTAGCGACTCCCTTTTCTGAGCGTCAACTGTGATTTTCAGTTCTGTGGAACGGACTGATGAGTCCGAGGTCTTCAGATCACCACCACAGACCGGAGCACCTCACCCCGCTCCATGGCGTGAAACGCCTCCTCAACGCCCTCCAGCGAGATGGTCTCCGACACGAAACGCTCCAGGTTGAGCCTTCCCTGGAGATAGAGGTCGATCAGCATGGGGAAGTCCCGAGATGGCAGGCAATCGCCATACCACGACGACTTGAGGACACCGCCGCGCCCGAATACCTCGATCATCGGCAGCTCAATGCGCATCTCGGGATTGGGCACACCGACAAGCACCACGGCCCCGGCCAAGTCCCGGGCATAGAAGGCCTGCTCATAGGTCTGGGGCAGGCCGATGGCCTCGATGGCCACGTCCACGCCGTGGCCACCGGTCAGCTCCCTGATCCGCTCCACCGGGTCCTCCCGGGAGGAGTTGATGGTGTGGGTAGCACCGAATTCTCGAGCCCATTCCAGTTTGGTGTCGTCTATGTCCACCCCGATGATGGTGTGAGCACCGGCCAGGCGTGATCCCTCGATGGCCGCATCGCCCACCCCGCCGCAGCCGAAGACGGCCACAGAATCGCCCCGGCCTACCCCGCCGGTGTTCATGGCGGCGCCTAGCCCGGCCATGACCCCGCAGCCGATCAGTCCAGCCACCTCGGGCTGGGCCTCGGGATTGACCTTGGTGGCCTGGCCCGCCGCCACCAGTGTCTTTTCGGCAAAGGCCCCGATTCCCAGTGCGGGCGACAGCTCCTGGCCATCCAGGGTCATCTTCTGGGTGGCGTTGTGGGTAGCAAAGCAGTACCACGGGCGCCCTCGCAGGCACGAGCGGCAATTACCGCACACCGCCCGCCAGTTGAGGATCACGAAGTCGCCGGGAGCCACGTTGGTCACGCCTTCTCCCACCGACTCCACCACGCCGGCGGCCTCGTGGCCCAAAAGGAACGGGAACTCGTCGTTGATGGCTCCCTCCCGGTAGTGGAGATCGGTGTGGCAGACGCCGCAGGCCTGCACGGCCACCAGGGCCTCGCCCGGCCCGGGGTCGGGCACCTCGATGGTCTCTATGCCTACCGGCTCGCCCTTGGCCTTGGCGACTACGGCTTGAACCTGCTGGGCCATCTGCTGCTCCTTTCGCCCGGCCATCGGCCACTAAGACCGAGACCAACTGCCGCGAACCTACTACGCCCTGAGAAAAGCCGGTTCGTCTGGTGCCCAGTCGCGGAGGCGAGGGCAGCCTGTCACGTGTCCAAGAAGCGGCTGACGGCGATGCCGGAGCCCACCGTGCCCACGATGGCTCCCAGACCCACCATCTGGAAGCCCAGGGCCCACACTCGGGACGGATCGACGGTGAAGCCCCGCAGCAACTCCAGCGAGACATCGTCGTTGATCACGCTGAAGAAATTGTTGGTCAGCCATATCAGCGGAATGGCGATAACCCCTCCGATGAGCCCCTGAATGAGTCCCTCGAACATGAACGGCACCCGGATGAACCAGTTGGTGGCCCCCACCAACTTCATCACCTCGATGTCTCGGCGGCGGGAGAACAGCGCCATGCGGATGGTGTTCAAGATCAGCACGGCAGCGGCCACCAACAAGACGATGGCGATGATGATCACCCGCTGGCGCAACCCGCTGGACAGATCCTCGATGGCTCGGATGGTCTCGCTGGCCGTTACCACCCTGGCCACCCCCGGCTGCGTGCGGAAGGCGGCGGCCAGCTCGTCAACCCGCTCGGGCAGGGTGTCGGTGGGCTTGACCCGGAACGAGGCCGGCAGCCGCTCGGGTGTTATCACCTCCACCAGCTCCGGCGAGTCGCCCATGAGATCCTGCACCTCGGCGTAGGCCTCGTCTTTGTCGATGTAGGTGAACCCGCTGACCTCGGGAGCGTCCTCGAGCTGGCGGCGGATGTCCGCCTCCAACTCCGGGCTGATCTCGGGGTCCATGAACACTATGAACTCCACGCCGTCCTTCCAGCGGACGGTGGCGTTGTCGACTGCGTCGCCGAACAGCAGCGCCGCCCCGAGGAGGGTCAGCGAGATGGTGACGGTGATGACGGTGGCCAGCGTGAGGGTGATGTTCCGGCGGAAGTTGCTGGCCGTCTCCCGCAGGACATAGTCCAGCTTGAGGCTCATCGGCTACCGCCGGCCCACTGGCCCCTGTCGTCGAGACCCCTCAATGCCATGGGCTATTCGTAGACGCCCCGGGACTGATCCCGGACGATCTGGCCCCGGTCCAGTTCCACAACCCGGCGGCGCATCTTGTCGACGATGCTGCGGTCATGGGTGGCCATCACCACGGTGGTGCCGGTGCGGTTGATGCGGTCCAACAGCGTCATGATGCCCAGCGAGGTGTTCGGATCGAGGTTCCCGGTGGGCTCATCGGCCAGCAGGATCAGCGGCCGATTCACAAACGCCCGGGCGATGGACACCCGCTGCTGCTCCCCGCCCGACAATTCGTCGGGATAGTTGTGCATCTTCTTGGAGAGGCCCACCAGCTCCAAGATGGCCGGAACCTTCTCCTTGATCACGCCCCGGGGACGCCCGATCACCTCCAGAGCGAAGGCCACGTTCTGGACCACGGTCTTGTTGGGCAGGAGCTTGAAGTCCTGGAAGACGCACCCGATGTTGCGGCGCAAAAAGGGCACCTTCCAACTGGGAAGCTGCCCGATGTCCTTCCCGGCCACGTACACCCGGCCCCGGTCAGGCTTCTCCTCTTTGTTAAGCAGGCGCATGAACGTGGACTTTCCCGATCCCGACGGCCCAACCAAAAAGACGAATTCCCCCCGCTGCACCTCGCAGGAGGCGTTCTGAAGGGCGAGCACCTCGCCCTTGTACACCTTGGTGACGTTCTCCATTCTGATCATGCGCTGTGAACTCCGAACTGCGATCCGGGCACAAACCCCCCTTTGTTGGCCCAGAAAGCTCGACCAACGCTACCACCGTCACCGTGCAACGATTGCGCACCCTCCGGGCTCGGCCTGGCCGCAGTCAAGACATGCGCCTCCACCGCAGATAGGCCTCGATCAGCTCGTCGAGGTCCCCGGCCAAGACCCCCTCCACGTTGCCGATGGTCACGCCGGTGCGGTCGTCTTTGACCTGCTGGTAGGGGTGCAGCACATAGGAGCGGATCTGGCTGCCCCACTCCGCCTTCTGGTAGTCGCCCGCCAACCCGGCGATCTCGGCTGCCCGCTCAGCCCGCTTCAGGTCGGCCAGGCGAGCGGCCAGGATCTGCATGGCACGGTCTTTGTTCTGGTGCTGGCTGCGCTCGTTCTGACACGACACCACGATGCCGGTGGGCAGATGGGTGATCCGCACCGCCGAGTCGGTCACGTTCACGTGCTGCCCGCCCGCGCCCGATGACCGGAAGGTGTCGATCCGCAGGTCTTTGTCCTCGATGTCCACCTCGCCGGACACCTCGTCGAAGAAAGGCACCACTTTGAACTGGGCGAACGCGGTGTGGCGGCGGGCGTCAGAGTCGAACGGGGAGATCCGCACCAGGCGATGCACCCCCCGCTCCGACTGGAGCAGGCCGTAGGCGTTGCGCCCCGAAATGGTGAAGTCGGCCGAGGAGATGCCCGCCCCCTGGCCCTCCGACACCGAATCGACCTTGAAGTCGAAGCCGCGGCGCTCGGCCCACCCCTGGTACATCGCCAGCAGCATCTCGGCCCAGTCCTGGGCATCGGTGCCCCCTGCGCCGCTGTGGAGCTCGCACACCGCATCGGATCCGTCGTGCTCGCCGCCCAAAAGCGACCGCAGCTCCAGGTCGTCAACCTTTGCGGTCAGGGATTCCAGCATCTGGGCGATCTCGGGGGTCTGCGACTCGTCGTCCTCCTCAGTGGCCAGCTGGTGCAGCGTGTCGGCGTCGTCCAAGGCGGCCTCCAGGCCGGCGAACAGCTCCAAGTCCTCCATCAACTCGGCCAGTTCCCTGGTCACCTTGCGGGCCTGGTCGGGGTCGTCCCACAGGCCGGGGGCGGCCGCGGCCTCCTCCAGCTGAGGGCGCCGGGCGATCAGCTCATCGATGTGCAGGTAGAGCCGGGCTTCGTCCAGTTTGGATCGGAGCAGGGCGAGGTCGCCGGTGAAGTCAGGCACGGAATGTTCCGGGAGCAGGCAGTCAACGCCCGCAGCACTGCTTGAACTTGCGGCCTGATCCGCACGGACAGGGGGCGTTGCGGGGGGTTTTGTCGAAATCCGACTTCACGATCGGCGTCCTCGACTTTGGAGCCGACTCCTCCACCATCGCGGGGGCGGCCGATGTGCTGGCCAAGGCCGCCTGTGCTCCGGCCCGGGCCAGTGACGGCTGAGTGGACGGATCGGCCGGACCCGACTCGGTGACGTTGCTGGTGTCGGCATCTTCGGCGCCGGCCGGAGACTCCACGTTGATCTCCACGTGCATGATGTAGGTGACGAAGTCCCGGGCCACGCCGGCCATCATCTGGCCGAACATCTCGAACCCCTCCCGCTGCCACTCGGTCAGAGGGTCTTTCTGGCCGAGGGCCCGCAGGTTGATGCCCTCTTTGAGGTAGTCCATCTCATAGAGGTGCTCGCGCCAGCGCTGGTCGATGATGCGCAGCATGATCTGGCGCTCCACCTCCCGCATGGCATCTTCTCCGACCTGTTGCTCCCGCTGCTCGTAGTGGGCCACCGCCTCGCCCACCAGCACGTCGTAGAGATCGTCGGTGGAGGTCGCTTCGCTCATCTGGTCAGGGCCGATCTGGGTTGGCCACAGCACTCGGACTTCGGTTTCGAGCTGCTCCAGGTCCCAGTCGGCGGGATCCTCCGAAGTGCAGTGCCCGGTGATCACGGCGTCGACCGCTTCGC
Source organism: bacterium (assembly GCA_026708015.1). Taxonomy (NCBI): domain Bacteria; species bacterium. Next base: position 39,617 of record JAPOVT010000048.1, on the reverse strand, counting down.
CCAAGTGCTCTAGGGCCTCGGCCCGCAGGTCACCGCCCGACAGGATCTGGGTCCGCCGCTTGTAGATCACCTTGCGCTGCTCGTTTAGCACCTCGTCGTACTTGAGCACGTTCTTGCGGGCCTCGGCGTTCTTCTGCTCCACCGTGCCCTGGGCCCGCTCGATGGCCTTGGTCACCATCTTGGCCTCGATGGGCACGTCCTCGGGCAGGGCCTTGTCCATCACCCAGTTCATGGCCCCGGTAGCGAAGATCCGCATCAGATCGTCTTCCAGTGAGAGGTAGAACCGGCTCTCGCCGGGGTCGCCCTGGCGACCGGAGCGGCCTCGAAGCTGGTTGTCGATGCGGCGGCTGTCGTGGCGCTCGGTGCCCAGCACATAGAGGCCCCCCAGCTCCCGCACCTTCTCGCCCTCGGCGCCGCACTCGGCCTCGTACTTCTCAAGCAGCTCGGCGGCCCGGGCCTGGCCCTGCTCGCTGGCGGGGTCGAGGCCCTCGGCGGCTGCGTCGCGGCGAGCCATGGCCTCGGGGTTGCCCCCCAGCACGATGTCCACGCCTCGTCCGGCCATGTTGGTGGCCACGGTGATGGCGTGCAGGCGACCGGCCTGGGCCACGATCTCGGCCTCCCGGAAATGCTGCTTGGCGTTGAGCACCTCATGGGAGATGCCCCGCTTGTTGAGCACACCGGCCAGCTTCTCGGAGTTCTCCACCGAGACGGTGCCCACCAGCACCGGCTGGCCCCGCTCGTAGCGCTCTACCAGATCCTCCACCAAGGCGTTGAACTTGCCGTCCTCGCTCTTGTAGATGAGGTCGCCCTCGTCAGCCCGGACCACCGGCAGATTGGTGGGAATCGGCACCACATGGAGGCCGTAGGTGCCGAACAGCTCGTTGGCCTCGCTCACCGCGGTTCCGGTCATGCCGGCCAGCTTGTCGTACAGCCGGAAGTAGTTCTGGAGGGTGATGGTGGCCAGCGTCTGGTTCTCCTCTTTGATCTTCACCCCCTCTTTGGCCTCCACCGCCTGGTGCAGTCCCTCCGACCAGCGGCGGCCCTCCAACACCCGGCCGGTGAACTCGTCGACGATCTTCACCTCGCCCCGCTGGATTATGTAGTCCTTGTCCCGGTGGTACAGCTCCTTGGCCCGCAGCGCGGCCTGGAGCTGATGGACCAGGTTGGCGCTGACCGAGTCGTAGAGGTTCTCCACCCCCAGCGCCCGCTCCACCGCATGCACCCCTTCCTCGGTGGGAGCCACGATGCGCTTCTCCTCGTCCACGTCGTAGTGGACGTCGCGCTTCAAACCCCGCACGACGCTGGCGAATTTGTAGTACGTCTTGGCCGCGTCGGCCAGGCGCCCGCTGATGATGAGGGGGGTCCGGGCCTCGTCGATGAGGATGGAGTCGATCTCGTCCACGATGCAGTAGTTGTGGCCCCGCTGGACCCGGCGGTCGGCCGACATCGCCATGTTGTCCCGCAGGTAGTCGAAGCCCATCTCGTTGTTGGTGCCATAGGTGATGTCGCAGCCGTACTGCTCCCGCTTGAATTCCGAGCCCCGCTCGCCGGGGACCACCAGGCCGACAGTGAGGCCCAGCCAACGGTGGATGGCTCCCATCCAGTCGGCGTCGCGAGCGGCCAGATAGTCGTTCACGGTGACCACGTGCACGCCCTTGCCGGCCAAGCCGTTCAAATACACCGGAAGCGTGGACACCAGGGTCTTGCCCTCGCCGGTTCGCATCTCGGCCACCCAGCCGAAGTGCAGGGCCGCGCCCCCCATCAACTGCACGTCATAGTGGCGCTGGCCGATCACCCGCCAGGCCGCCTCCCGCACCACCGCAAACGCATCGATGAGCAGGTCGTGCAAATCCTCGCCGTTCTCCAAGCGCTGGCGGAACTCCCCGGTGCGGGCCCGCAGCGCGTCATCGGACAGTGCTTTGGTCTCCGGCTCGAGCGCGTTGATATCGGGCACCAGGCTCTCCAGTGCCTTGAGCTTCTTGCCCTCTCCGGTGTTCAGGATCTTCTGAAACACACTCATGCCGCGCCCACTCTACCGCTGTGCCCCCCATATCCCGATAGCGGAGACCACGCGCCGCGCCACGGTGAGCGCTCTTGTGGGCGTGTCGAGGAGTCCCTCGTCGCTTGGCCTGAACTAGCTGGCCCGGTGCTCCCGGGAGTGGTGCTGCCGGTCGACGCGGCGGGTTTTCGTGCGGCGAAGCTGGCGCTCCAGTTTGGCGATGGCTCGGTCCAATGCCGCGAACGGCGTCGGACCGTTGACTCGGCTGCGGATGTGATAGCCGTGGCCCTCCAGGGTGACCTCGCAGATGTCGGGCTCGGGGATTCGGGGGTTCTTCTCCTCGCTGAACCGGACTGTGGCGTGATCGATGCCCGATAGATAGCGGTCCAGCTTGCCCACCTTTGTTCGGGTGGCCTCCCCCAGTCTCTGCGACACCTGCATCCCGCTGCTGCTGATGGTCACATCCATGGCGGCTCCCTTTCGGCTGGGCTTCTCTTGTGGGTCCTCATGGTAGCCACACCAGAAGGTTGCCACGCGGAAGGCGTGGTGTAGGGCAATGGAGTGGCCCCGGCTACCACCGCGTCCACTCGCTCCGCCCCTGCTCCGATAAGCGACTTGGCCGCAGACTGAAGGGTCGCCCCGGTGGTGATCACGTCGTCCACCACCAGGACCGCCGACGGCGAGGCCTGGCGGACGGAAAAGACCGGAGCGCGAAACCGCTGGCTGCGGTTCCGACCGGTCTGGCCCGCCTCGTCTACGCGCCTCAACAACCTGACCACGGGCACCCCCGTCTCGCGGCTCAACGCCCGAGCCAGCAGCTCGGCCTGGTCAAACCCCCGTTGGCGCCGCCGCCTCGTGGACGTCGGTGCCCACGTCACCGCGTCGGCGGCCAGGTCCGAAGGCAGGGTCGTGGCCATGGCCGACGCCAGCCACCGCACGCACGAACGCTGATTGCGGTACTTGAGCCGGGCGAGCAGCTCCCGGCCCGCCCCCGCGTAGGCGAAAACCGCCCAGAGCCCCGACAGCGGCTCGAGCGCGGCCATCTCCCCCACGGCGCGCATACCCGCCGTACACCGGCGACACGGCGACGGCCCCGGCCCATCGCATCCCGCGCAAAATTGCGAAAACAACATGGCTGGACGCTAGAAGCGACCGGTGACAGATTGACCTGCCCTCGCGGGCCCACCCAACTGGACAGGTCAGTAGCGGTAGTGGTCGGCCTTGAAGGGTCCTTCGGCCGAGACGCCCATGTAGTCGGCCTGGGCCGGGGTCAGGGTGGTGAGGCGCGCTCCGAGGGCATCCAGGTGCAGGCGGGCCACCATTTCATCGAGATCCTTGGGCAGCGTGGCCACGTCTGTCCCGTAGGCCTCGGCGTTGGCGTGCAACTCCATCTGAGCCAGCACTTGGTTGGTGAAGCTGCATGACATCACAAAGCTGGGGTGGCCGGTGGCGTTGCCCAAGTTCAGCAGCCGGCCCTCCGACAAGATGATGACCGAATGCCCGTCGGGAAAGACGTACTCGTCCACCTGGGGCTTGATGTTGATGCGCTGAACGTCGGACAGCGCGTTGAGCCCGGCCATGTCGATCTCGTTGTCGAAGTGGCCGATGTTGCCCACCACTGCCTGATGCTTCATCCGTCCCAAGTGCTCGGCGCTGATCACGTCCTTGCAGCCGGTGGCGGTGATGAACAGATCGGCTGTTTCCAGCACATCCTCGAGCCGCTGAACCTCGAAGCCCTCCATAGCAGCTTGCAGGGCGCAGATGGGATCCACTTCGGTGACCACCACCCGGGCGCCCTGGCCCCGCAGCGATTGGGCACAGCCCTTGCCCACGTCGCCATAGCCGCATACCACGGCCGTCTTGCCACCGATCATCATGTCGGTGCCCCGATTGATGCCGTCGATCAGCGAATGCCGACAGCCATAGAGGTTGTCGAACTTCGATTTGGTCACCGAGTTGTTCACGTCGATGGCCGGGAACCGCAGCGAGCCTTCGGCCTTCATCCGGTAGAGCCGGTGGACGCCGGTGGTGGTCTCCTCCGACACGCCGCGGACCCCCTTGGCGATGGCGGACCACAACCCGTGATCATCGGCCAGCGTGCGGCCCAACAGGCGGCGGATCTCGGCCAAGTCCTCGGAGTCGGCCTCATCGGGGTCCCCGGCGGTTCCCACCGCCTCAGCATCGGCGCCCATGTGTACCAACAAGGTGGCGTCACCGCCGTCGTCGAGGATCAGGTTCGGCCCCCCGCCGTCGGGCCAGCGCAGCACCCGCTCAGTACACCACCAGTACTCCTCCAGGGTCTCGCCCTTCCAGGCGAAAACCGGCACGCCTTGGGGGTCGTCGGGGGTGCCCGTAGGGCCGACAGCCACCGCGGCCGCGGCCGGGTCCTGAGTGGAGAAGATGTTGCACGACGCCCAGCGCACTTCGGCGCCCAGCGCAATCAGGGTCTCAATCAACACTGCGGTCTGCACGGTCATGTGGAGCGAGCCGGTGATGCGGGCCCCGGCCAGGGGCTGTGCGTCGAAGTGCTGAGCCCGCAGGGCCATCAGACCGGGCATCTCGTGCTCAGCCAGGCGGATCTCGTTGCGCCCGGTTTCGGCTAGAGCCAGGTCGGCCACTTTGAAGTCTTGGTCAAGAGCCACTGCAACTATCGCTTTCTGAAGTCGGGTTTCCCCTCAATGGGGTCATGTGGTGCGACCCGCCAGGGCTTGTCGGGCCGCCATAATCGCTGGTACCGGTCCGGGGTCGAGGCCTACCGCGGCAGCCATTTCCAGTGCGGTGGCCGACCCCTGGTACATGAGGTCGAAAACCTGGGCCACGTGACCCTCCCCGGCCGCCTCCACGAGGTGGACTGCTCCCACTACCTCATCCATCAAGTCGACCAGGATGTCGAAGCCCCGCATCACCTCGGGATGTTCGTGCTCGTGGCGCAGCAGCACCAGACTGAAGACCTGGCGGGTCAAGTCACCGTGCTGGCCCCACCCCGCGATCTCGTTGTGCAACAGGTCGGGAACGCCCGCGCTGAAGGCGGGGGCCTTGGCACTGGTGTTGATCATGTTCTTCCAGTGCCGGGCGGCCACGGTCCCGAGCCCGCCCCCTCCGTAGATCAGCGGCACCGTGCCGGATAGGCGACGGGCCAAATCAGCCGCCGCTTCCCGCATGGTGTCCCGGCGGCTGCGGACCTGATGGACCGCGTGGCGCACCCACTGGTCAGCGCCGGGGAACAGGCCCATCTTCCCCAGGATGATCATCGGGGCGACGGTAAGCACGCTCAGCCCGGCCCGGGGCGGGTACAGCATCGGATCTACCTCGACCAGCGGCGCATCCCAGGCAGATGCCATCCGGGCCAGTTGGCCACCTCCGGTCACCGCCACAACCCGACATCCGGCTTCGGCGGCCTGGGCCGCAGCCTGGACGATCTCGGGAGTGTCGCCGCTGGCGGAGAGAGCGAACACCAGGGTCTGCTGGTCCACATACGACGGCGGTTGGTAGCTCTTGACCACGACAATGGGCAAAGGCATGAACGGACCCGCGGTCACCGCCAGCAGGTCGCCTGCGAACCCGCCCGGACCCATGCCCAACACCAGCACATTGGAGATCTCCGACCGGTCGGGCAGCCCTTCCAGGTCATTGGAGCGTTCCAGCGCGTCCAGCATCTGCTCGGGCAGGCGATTGACCGCCGGCCACATGCCCAGCGTGTCCACCCGCTCGCTCACCGCTGCGCTCCGGACTCTGGGTTGCTCACGGAGCGCCCATTCCTCACGAAGCAAAGGTGAAGGGAATGGACTCCGACTCCGCTCTGGCCATCAGCCGCCCATGCTCGGCCTCATCCACAGTCTCAGCCTCGTCGATGAGCATGTTGGGGATGTCGTCTTCCACCAAATAGCGGCGGTGCAGGCGCGGATTGTATAGCGAGTCCTCATCGGGGAAATACAGCAGCGGCCCTTTGTCATCGGGGCAGGCCAGAATCTCGAGCAGTCGGGGATCCAGCGCCATGGCCACAGTCTTACTCACTCAACGCCGCGATCCCTAGCGCTGTCGCCTTCAGCTTCTAACCGCCGGTGGCAGCCCGGAACACCAGTCCGTTGCCGGCCATCTCCAGTGCGCCTGCTCCCGCCGGCACCCAGACGGCTCCGCCACCGGTGATCTCGTGTCCCGCCACCGTCAAGCTCCCCGATGCGCACAGCACAATCTCCGGACCCGAGGGCGCGAACCGCTGCGAGCCAGCCAACTCGACTCGGGTGAGGCTGAAATCGGGAACCGGTGCCTCGAATGTGAAGCAAGGTCGGGTGGGAGCCTGGACCAGCACCTCATGGGGACGGCAGTCCACTACGTCCAGCAGAGCCGGAACGTCAACGTTCTTCACGGTGAGGCCGCCCCTGAGCACATTGTCGCTATTGGCCATGACCTCCACGACAGCCCCCCGCAGGTACACGTGCAGGTTGCCGGCCCCCAGGAAGAGGGCCTGTCCCGGTTCGAGGCGGACCAGGTTCAGCATCAGGGCGATGGCCACTCCGATGTCTCCAGGGTGTTGCTCCCCGATCTGCACCCCCCAATGCCGCTCATCGGCAAACGGGCCCGGCTCAGCGCAGGCCGCCGCCGCCTGCTGGGCGATCTCAGTGCCGGATTCCGGCGAACGCTCCAGCAGCCATCGAAGCGCCGGCGCAATCTCTCCTGCCTGCAAAAAGCTGATTGCCGGGTCCAGAGCAGCAACCTCCAGCGAGTCGAGAAGAGCCGCGGCGGATTCCGGCGGCCGAAGCCCGCACAGGGCGGTGAACGGCTCCAGCGCGCAGATCATCTCCGGCTTGTGATTTCGATCTCGATACGACCGATGCTCGGCATCCAGGGGGATTCCCTGCTCGTCCTCGGAATCGAACCCCGCTTGGGCCTGGCTGCGGGTGGGGTGGGTCTGGAGCGAAAGCGGCTTGTCCACGGCCAGGATCTTCAGCAAAAAGGGCAGTTCCCCGCCGAAGCTCTGGGCCGCGCTTGCTCCCAGTTCTCCTACCGGGTCGTCAGCGATCACCTGGTTTAGCGGCCGGTTTGTCCCGCTGCGCCGCAGAATCGACGGCGCTCGGGGATGGGCGCCCAGCCACAACTCGGCCTGGGGCTCTCCGGTGGGCGGCACCCCCATGATCCGGGGCAGAACCTCCCGCGATCCCCATGCGTAGGGCTGGATCGCCCCCGACAGAACACCCGGTGTCCTCACCGTCTCCAAACCTTCAATCGCCTGCCGGCCACCCAGCGCTCACAGTCTCAAATTAGGCCAGCCAGATCAGGTTGATCACCGCGACCAGGTTGAAGCCGACGTGGGCCCAGATGGCCGGCCCCAACCGCTTGTAGCGCTTCACCAACAGGGCGGCGATGATGCCGAAGGCCATCAGTGCGGGGAATTGGAGGAGTTGGAGATGCACCGCGGCGAACAGCACGGAGGAGGCCAGCACTCCCATCACCGGCCCCCATTTCCGCTCGAACGCCTTCAGAGCCAGACCGCGGAAGAACAGCTCCTCGAATATCGGGGCTCCCACCACCACCCCCAGCATCACCAGGGCGATGTCGCCGCCGGTGGCGGCCCGGTCGGTTATCTCCCGGGCGGCCTCGCTCACGTCGAAGTCGAAGAACTGCTGGAACGGGGCATAGATGATCCAAACCACTGCGATCTGGGCAAACACCCCGACCAAGAGCCCCACAGGCACATCCGACGCCTTCATCGACAAGCAGAAGTCGCGCCGCAGTCCGGTTCCTCGCAGGGTGCCGGCCACCAGCGTGGTCAGGGCGAACCCGCCCCACAGCCCGATCTGGCCCACCGGCAGGATCCAAAGGGGAAGCGCCGGGTCGTTGCGCTCCTGGCTCATGGCGTCGCTCAGCCCGTAGCGCCCCACGTACGACCCGGTGCCGGTCTCACCTCCGGTATCCAGGCCGACTGCGGCCAGCACAACGAAGAAGACCACCACCGCAGCCACCCAGGAAAACACCACCCCGATGCACACATCGGGCAAACCCCAGCGGATTTCCCGGGCTCTTGTCCGCTCAGCTACTGCCACTGCACCGCAGCGTAATGGTGACTTTGTCGCCAACCACTCGTAGAATTGGCCGATGGCCTCCTCTCCGCCGCCGCCTCCCCCGCCGCCTGAGCGGCGAGATCCCGAGCGCGGCCCGGGTCAGCAGCCCGCCACGCAGGGCCGGATGCCCCGCTGGGTGTGGTTCGTGGTGCTGGGATTGCTGGCCGCCCTGTTGTTCTCCAATGTGTTCCGCGGCGATGACAAGGGCGAGGAGATTTCGTTCCGGGACTTCGTCGTAGCAGCCACCAATGGCAACATCGAAGAGGCTGAGTACAACAACAACACCGGCGACATCAAAGGAACGAGGACGGAGAGCGCAGACGGCTCCAAGTTCCACACCACCGGGCCCAACCCGCTGCCTGAACAGGTCGAAGAGACCTTGCGGACCAACATCCCGACATTCGAGTTCCACACCCCCCGCAGCAGCATCTGGGCCAGCATCCTGCCCCTGCTGATCCCGGTGGCGCTGATCTTCCTGATCTTCTGGTGGTTCCAGCGCCGGGCCCAGGGCCAGATGAGCGGGATCATGTCCATCGGGCGGTCGAAGGCCAAGACCTACACCACCGAGCGACCGGGAACCACCTTTGAAGACGTGGCCGGCTACGAGGGGGTCAAGAAGGAGATTGTCGAGGTCGTCGACTTTCTGAAGCACCCCGACAAGTTCGCCCAGATCGGGGCCCGCATTCCCAAAGGCGTGCTGCTGGTGGGTCCGCCGGGCACCGGCAAGACGCTCATCGCCCGGGCGGTGGCCGGCGAGGCCGGGGTGCCGTTCCTGTCGGTTACCGGCTCGGACTTCATGGAGATGTTCGTCGGCGTGGGCGCCAGCCGGGTGCGGGACCTGTTCGAGTCGGCCCGGAAGATGGGGCGGGCCATCATCTTCATCGACGAGATCGACTCCATCGGCCGCAAGCGGGGCGCCGGTCTGGGCGGGGGCCACGACGAGCGGGAACAGACCCTCAACCAGATGCTGGCCGAGATGGACGGCTTTGAGGCCACCGAGGGGATTGTGATGATGGCGGCCACAAACCGGCCCGACATCTTGGACCCGGCGCTGCTGCGTCCCGGACGGTTCGACCGCCAGGTGGTGGTCCCGCTGCCCGAGGCTGACGACCGCTTGCAAATCCTCAACGTCCACGTCCGGTCCAAGAAGATCGCCGCCGATGTCGACTTGCCGCTGATCGCCCGGGGCTCTCCGGGCATGAGCGGCGCCGACCTTGCCAACCTGGTCAACGAGGCCGCGCTGTTTGCGGTTCGCAACGATTCTGAACAGATCCGAATGATCCACTTCGAAAACGCTCGCGACCGGGTGCTGATGGGACAGCGGCGCGAGTCGATGGTCATGTCCGAGGAAGAGCGGCAGATCACCGCCTACCACGAAGCCGGCCATGCGGTGTGCGCTGCGGTTTTGCCCCACGCCGATCCGCTCCACAAGGTGACCATCATTCCCCGGGGCATGGCATTGGGGGTGACCATGACGCTCCCCGAGGAAGACCGCCACACCCTGCGACGCGACTACCTCGACGACATGCTGGTCATGCGGATGGGCGGGCGCATCGCCGAGGAATTGATGTTCGGGGTGTCGTCCAGCGGCGCGGCCGATGATCTGGCCGGCGCCACCGAATTCGCCCGGCGCATGGTGCGGGAGTGGGGTATGAGCGACCGCATCGGGCCGATGGCCTGGCGAAGCGCGGGGCAGGTGTTCTTGGGCGACGAGATGATGACCAACCGGGAATACAGCGACGAGACCGCTCGAGTGATCGACGAAGAAGTGGCTGAGATACTGCGAACTCAAGAGAACCGGTGCCGCGAGGTGCTGTCCAAGCACCGCAACGGCCTCGACCTGGTGGCTCGCGCCTTGCTAGAGCATGAGACCATCTCCGGCGATGAGGTCGGGCGACTGGTGGAGTTGGGCGATGAGGGCCCCATTGGAGATCCCCGGGACATAATCGGCGCGGCACTCGGCTCTCGCAACGCGGGAGGGACGCGGGGCTCGGCTACGACCACCGTTGCCTCGACCGCCGAATTGGAAGAGCCTGACGCCCCGGAGTCGTGGCCCGCACCCTGATCGCCCTTGGGGTCATCGCCGGGGCGCTGGCAGTGGCCTGGCTCTATCGTCGCTTCCGCCCCTCAAGCCCGACCGCGCCGACATATTCGGTGCCCATCAGTTTGGAGCGCTGGGACTTCGCCCAACCCAACGCCGAATGGCTGTTGGCGGTGTTCACCTCCAAGACCTGCTCGACCTGCGCCGCAGTGGTGAAAGCAGCCCAAAGCCTGGCCGAGGATTCGCTGGCGGTGCAGGAGGTGGAATTCCGCCGCCACGGCGACCTGCACCGCCGCTATGCAGTGGACGCCGTCCCTCTGGCTGTGCTGGCCGACCGCACCGGCGCGGTGTGCGCCTCCTTGGCCGGCCCGGCCACCGCTGCGGAGTTGTCGGCTCTTGTCGCCTCCGTCCGGCAATAGCCTGTCGCTCTATGGGCTTGTCGAGGGACTTGGCGGAAACCAGGGAGTTCTTCACCTCCCGGGCGGCAGGCTGGGAGGACCGCCATCCGGACGACGATGTCCTGTTCAAGTGGGCGGTGGACCAGCTCGGGTTGTCCCCCGGAGATGTGGCCGTCGACACCGGCTGCGGCTCGGGTCGGGCATTGGCCCCGTTGCGGGCTGCGGTCGGCCATCAAGGCGTCGTCTTGGGTATCGACGCCACTCCGGCCATGCTCTTGGAAGCAGCTCGCCTGGGGCGCCAGTCGATTTCGGTGTGCGCGCTGGGCGACATCGGGATGCTGCCCGTGAGGGACGGCTGCGTTGCCGGAATCCTGGCCGCCGGGTTGCTCCCCCACCTACCCAATCCGGTGGGCACGCTTCAGGAGATGGCTCGCGCTGCCCGCAGCGGCGCTCGGCTGGGCGTGTTTCACCCCATCAGCCGCCACGCCCTGGCCGCGCGCCACAAAGACCGGGGGACCCACGCCCACGACATGAATATCGACCCGCACCGCATCGGACCGCTGTTGGCCGAGGGGGGTTGGACGCTGGAGCACTTGGACGACGCTGACGATCACTATTTGGCTCTGGCGGTATGCAATGGCTGACCAATCAGCCGCCAAAGCGGTGTTGTTCGAAGTTGCCGAGGGCGTGGCCTGGGTAACGATCAACCGTCCTGAGTCCCGCAACGCCGTAAACCAGGCGGTGTCGGAGGGTTTGGCAGCCGCCTGGGACCGGGTGGAGTCCGACGACGACATCGCGGTGGCCGTGCTGACCGGCGCGGGTAATGCAGCCTTTTCGGCAGGAGCCGACCTGAAGGAGATGGCCGCCCGAGCCGAGCGAGGACTGCCCTCTCACCTCACCAGGGATCGCTTGGCCGACGGCGGGGTTACCAAGCCGGTCATCGCTGCGGTCAACGGCGTGGCCTATGCCTTCGGATTCAACCTGGTTATGCAGTGCGACCTGTGCGTGGCCGCCGACCACGCCCGCTTCGGCATCCTCGAAGCCAAGGTGGGCCGGGGCTCGCCGTGGGCTGCTCAGCTTGGCTGGCTGATCCCACCCCGAGTGGCCATAGAGCTGTTGTGCACCGCCGAACCGATAGGTGCCCAGCGGGCCTATGAGCTTGGCTTGGTCAACCGGATTGTGCCCGCAGCCGAACTGAAGTCGGCCGCGGCCCAGCTAGCCAGGGCAATCACGGCCAACGCGCCGCTCACCGTCCGCGCCGGGAAGGCCATGATCCGGGGCACCGCCGGCCTTTCTCCCGCCGAGGCAGCCGCCGTGGCCGACGAGATCTACGAACCGGTCTATGCCAGCGACGATGCCCAAGAGGGCCCCCAGGCCTTCGCGGAAAAGCGACCGCCCCGCTGGCAAGGGCGCTAGCCCAACACGCCGAGAAGCTCGTCCAGATTGTGGGGGCCGGGCGATCGGGCACCAGCCTCGATCCCCCGAACAATTTGGAACACCGCGTCGTTGACCGGGGTGGGAATGCCCAGCACCTTCCCCTCTCGGCTGATGAATCCGCTGAACGAGTCGATCTCGGTCTTGTGACCCCGCTCGATGTCGGTGGGCATCGACCCCTTGACTTCCCCCAACTCGGCAGCGGTGGCCTCCCACTGGGCTTCTAGATCGGCGGCCCCTGGCCCGCCTGCACCGCCGACAAGAATGAGCTCGGCGTCGATCCCGCTTACCGGCTCGATGCGGTGACCCCGGGCTTGACCTATCGCCACCGCCTCCGACCCACAGGCCAGGCTGATCCGCCGAGGCCCGGGCTGCTCCCGACAGTCTCTGGCTCTGCCCCCGAGCGCCGCGTTTACCGGGTTGCTCATGCAGTTCATTACCAGCTTCGACCAGATCGCCCCCCAGATGTTGTCGCTCACCACCACGTCAATCCCCGGACCCAGCGCCGTCGCCACCCGCTCCAGCCGCTCGGTATGAGTGCCGTCGAGTTCGCCGATCTGTAGCGTGGGACGCCAATCCAGCCTTACCTGGCCTGGCCCGGTTGCGGCCGCGGCAAACAGAACTACCGTGCCGATGACCCGCTCAGGACCCAACTCTTGGGCTAACAGCGGCTCGTTGACCCCGTTCTGAGCGGAGATGATCGTGGCATCCGCCGCCAGTTGGGGGGCTAACAGGGAGGCCAGCCATTGGTTGTCGAATGCCTTCGCCGCCAGTACCAAGACGTCGATGGTCCCCAACTGTTGACTCTCGCTGGTGTGCCACGCGGGCAGCCGCGTCGTGCGCACATTCCCCGGTGCCGGACCAACCAAGCGCAGCCCGTCGTTTCGGATGGCCTCAACATGGTCGGACCAGCCATCGACCACACTCACTTCACCGCCAGCCAAGGCGATCTCTCCGGCTATGGTGCCGCCGATTCCCCCGGCACCGGCCACGACCACATGCATCATTACCATGGTAGGAACTCTTTATGGCCCTCTCCCGATATCGCGATGCGGAGTGGTTCCAGCCCGCCGAGAACCCCGACCCCGACGACACCGGCTTAGAGAAGGCATGGCTTCATCGAGGATCGTTCTTCGCCCATGCCATCCGGCTGGCGCCGGGCTATGTGATTCCGCCCCACAGCCATGACAAAGACGAACTGATGGTGGTGTTGGCCGGCAGTGCCATCCTGGACAGCGGCGTGGTGATAGAGCCGCCCGACACCCTGCTGCTGGCCGCCAACGTGGAATACGGCTTCACCGCGGGCCCTGAGGGTATGGAATTCATGGTGGTCCGCACCGGCCAAGCCGGGCTGACCATCACCGGATGAGCCCGCCATTCAAAGACCTCGTCCCGCTGGTGCGCCCCCGGTCCATCGCGCTGGTGGGGGCCACCCCGATAGAGAGCAACAAGCTGGGCTCATGGGCCCTGAGCAACCTGCTCAAGCACGATGTGCCAGCCGACCTGTATCTGGTGAACCCCCGATACGACTCGCTGGAAGGACGGCCTTGCTACCCCGACCTGGAATCGCTGCCCGAACCACCCGAATTGGTGCTGGTGCTGGTGCCTGCGGCCGCGGCCATCGACATCCTGCGCCAAGCCGAGGCGCTCGGGAGCCGGGCAGCAATCGTCTTCAGCGGCGGGTTCGGCGAGGGCGACCGGGACGGATCGCCGCTCGACCTGGAGATGCAAGCCTTCCTGGCCGACACCCCGATGGCGGTGTGCGGGCCCAACACCAACGGTGTGATCAACTGCGTGGACCGGATCCCGGCCGGTTTCCCTCCTTACGCCATGGCCGACGAACTGCCCGCTGGGACCCTCGGCGTAGTGTCCCAGAGCGGTGCCCTGGTGTCGTCTCTGGTCCAGCATCTCCAGCAAAACGGCCATGGACTCACCGTGGGATTCGCGGTGGGAAACGGCATCGACCTCAAGGTGAGCGACTACGTCCGGTACCTGGCCCAAGACGACCGCACTGAGCAGATCCTGGTGTATGCGGAAGGGCTGCGCGATGCCGATCGGTTTTTCGATGCAGCCGACGAGGCCTGGGCCGCGGGAAAGCCCGTGCTGGTTTTGAAGGCGGGCCGCTCGCCCGAAGGTGCTGCTGCGGCCCGCAGTCACATCGGCGCTTTGGTGGGCAGCTACGAGGCATTTGCCGCTCGCTGTCGGCGCCATGGGATTCTTCTCGCCCACGATTTGGCCGAGTTGGCCGCGCTTCCCGCGGCCCGGGGCCGATGGGGGCAGCGCGCTGGAGTGCTGTCGTCATCGGGAGCGGTGGCGGGAATCCTGGCCGATTCTGCCCGCTACAACGGCTTCGACGTGCCCCCCTTGGGAGGCTCGGTCCAGTCCAAGCTGGCCGAATGCATGACCCTGGGAGGGCCTCGCAATCCACTGGACCTCACCGGCCAGTCGGTCGTCGACCACGACCTGCTGCCGGCCGCACTGGATGCCATGGGCGACGACCCCGGTTTGGACTTCCTGGTCCATGGGATGCTGATCGGCCCAGAGGTCATCATCGACAAGCAGATCGACGCTCTCATAACCCTGGCCGGCAGGCGAACCCCGGTGGCGGTATACAGCGCGCCCGGGTGGCATCCGGTGGACTACCCGAGGCTGACCGAAGCCGGGATACCGGTATTCGACTCTCCCGATCGGCTGTTCCGCTGCCTGGACGCCTGGACAAGCCAGCGGCATCTACAACCGCAGCCGCTCCCATGGCCGGACGAGACATTGGACCATCTGCTGGCCGACATCATGGCCCCGAGCTGCTCCCCGGCCGACTACGACTTCGACCGCCCCGCCGCGGTCAAGCTGATGGGTGAGGGCCTCGACCACAAGTCCGATCTCGGGCTGGTGGATCTCAATGTGCATCCCGACAATGTCGCCGATGCCGCCGCCCAATTGGAGGCCCGCGGCCAGGAGCTGGGTATGGTCGACGCTGCGGTGGCCGTGCAGCCCATGGCCGACCCCGGCGTCGAGCTCATCGTCGGCATCAGGTTGGACCCCGAAGTCGGTCCATCAGTGGTGGTCGGACCTGGAGGGGTGCTCGCCGAGTTGGTCGACGACGTGGCCGTCGCCCCCGCCCCGTTGAGCTTCGAAGAGGCCCACGCCCTATTGGACGCCACCAGGGCCGGAGCGCTGCTAAACGGAGTGCGGGGCAGCCCCAGGGTGGATCAGGACGCCGCGGCTGAAGTGCTGGTTCGACTGGGATGCATCGCCGCCCGCCACCGCACAGAAGCCGAGATCAACCCGCTTATCGTGCATACTTCAGGGGTCACCGCCGTAGACGTGCTGCGCGTCGGCCACTGAGCATCGCCGGCTAAGGGAGGCGCCCGTGGAGTTCACGCCCGAACAGGAGATGCTGCGGGAATCGGTGCGGGCGTTCGCGGCCCAGGAGATGCCCGACGGGTTCGCCCGGGAGTGGGACATCAAGGGCGAGCCGCCACTCGACACCTACCAGCGGTTCGCCGACGCCGGGTTCATGGGGGTGGGCATACCCAAGCACTACGGCGGCCAGGGCGGCGGCATCGTGGAGGTGGCCATCGTCTTGCACGAGTTGAGTCGGGCCATGATGTCGTTCGCCATCATGGTGTACCGGTCGGCCATCCACGCGTCGGGGGGATTGCAGATCTACGGCACCGAGGAACAGCGGGAGCGCTTCCTGCCCGGCATCGCCAGCGGCCACCTCAAGTTCTGCTTCTCCCTCAGCGAGCCCGACGCCGGATCGGACGCCTTCAACCTGAAGTGCCGGGCGGTGCGCGACGGCGACGAGTACGTGGTGGACGGCACCAAGATGTGGAACTCATTCGCCCGCCACGCCGACTACGTGATGCTGGCCACCCGAACCTCCGACGAGCCGAAAAAGCAGGACGGCATCACCTTTTTCGTGGTGGATCTGTCCAGCCCCGGCATCGAGATCACCCCCATCGAGACCATCGGCGAGCGGGCTAGCGGGACCAACATGGTCACCTACACCGACGTGCGGGTACCGGCGGCCAACATCTTGGGCACAGAAGGCAAGGGCCACCGCAACCTCCAGGCCAATCTGGAGCGGGAGCGGTTCTCGTCACTGCCCATCAACCTGGGCCCGATGGAGGCCATCTTGGAGGAGGCCGTTGATTACGCCAACACCCGCGAGCAGTTCGGCCAGGCCATCGGGCGCTTTCAGGCCATCCAGCACATGCTGGCCGACGTGGCCGTCGACGTGAACATCGCCCGTACGCTCACCTGGGATCTGGCCCGGCGCATCGCCGCGGGCGAGCCGTGCTCGCTGGAGGTGTCGATGGCCAAGCTGTGGATCAGCGAGGCCATGATGCGGGCCAGCTATACCGGCATGCAGGTGATGGGCGGCTACGGCTACACCCTCGACTCCAACATGCAGCTCCACTGGCGCAACGCCCGCTTGGGCACCATCGGCGCCGGCTCCAGCGAGATCCAGCGCAACATCATCGCCCGCCAAATCGGCCTCGGCGGCCAGCCCTCCTGACCCGTCGGATCATTGCGGATCTCCCGTGTCAGCGACGAGACCCACCGAGGTGATCCCAGCGATGGCACAGATGTCGTCGTCGTCGGACGTTCCCCCGCTGATGCCAATGGAGCCCAGGAGCGTTCCGTTGTCGTCTCGGATGAGCGCTCCGCCGGCAATACGGTCGGCTACCGCCAGCGACAGGGAGCCGCTCACGCCAGCCCCGGCATTTCGCTGAACGCCTCGGAAATCCAGTCCGCGATAAAGGAAATAGTAGCCGCCCAACGAAATGCCTGGACCAGTAGTGTCGCAGCGGTGAGCGAACCCTCGGTGCTGGCGGAGTTGGCCAGGCGGGAACCGGATGACCTGGCGTTGGAGGACGACAAACACCAGGTGTCATGGGCAGAGTTGGACCGCCGAACCCACGCCATCGGCTGGGGACTGCTGGCCGCGGGGGCCTCGCCTGGGGACCACGTAGGGCTGGTGTGCTCCAACCGCACCGAGTTCGTGGAAGTCATGCTGGCCTGCTTCCGGGCCGGGCTGAAGATGACCCCGATCAAGACCAACTGGACCGCCACCGAGATCGCCTACGTCTTGGACGACGCTGGCTCAGCACTGGTGGTTGCCGACACCCCCGCGGCGCGAGACGCGGCGGGCGATCGCCCCGTGGTGTGGATTTGCGACGACTTCGACGCCTGGGTGGATGCGCAGGATTCGGCACCGTTCCCTTCGGGGGGCACCGGCTATCGGATTCCCTACACCTCGGGCACCACCGGTCGACCCAAGGGAGTCGAGCGCACTCTGGACTCGGAGTCCACCTTCGAGCAGTGGTGGGAATTCTCCTCGCTGGGCGCTCAGGGGTTGGGGCTTCCTCGCGACGGCAAGCACCTCATGGTGGCCCAGCTCTTCCACGGTGCTCCCCTGGCCTTCGCGCTGGGCGCGCTGGCCAACGGCGCTCCCATGAGAATCATGGCCCGGTGGGACGCGGAACGAGCCGTGGACGTGATCAATAACGGGGTGACCGCCACCATCATGGTCCCCACCATGTTCCGCCAGCTCTTGGCTTTGTCTAATGAGCGCAAGGCCGAGCTCGAACACACCCGATTGGCCACTGTCCTGCACGGCGGGGAGCCCTGCCCAGTGCCGCTGAAGCAGCGCATGATCGACTGGTGGGGCCCGATATTAACTGAGTACTACGGCTTCACCGAGGGCGGCATGACCATGTGCAGCTCACAGGATTGGCTGGCCCGTCCCGGCACGGTGGGGACTCCCATCGGGGAGTTGGCCATCCAGATTGTGGGCGACAACGGCGAGATTCTGGGACCGCGGGAGCCTGGAACGGTGTACTTCCGCCGCCCCGAGGGGCGCTACTTCCGCTACATCAACGCCGACGACAAGACCGACGACGCCTACAACGACTCCGGGTTCTTCTCGGTGGGCGACATTGGCTACCTCGATGAGGACGGCTATCTGTATCTGTCCGGCCGCAGTTCGGAAGTGATCGTGGCCGCGGGCGTCAACATCTACCCAGCAGAGATCGAGGACGTGGTGTTCGCCATCGACGGGGTGGCCGATGCCTGCGCGGTGGGCGGCCCCGACCCCGACCGAGGCGAGCAGGTGGTGGTGTATCTAGCCGTGTCCGACGGGTTTGCCCCTGACGACGTGACCGCGGCCATCGACGCCGCCTGCAATGAGCACCTCGCCGGCTACAAGCGCCCCCGCCGCTACATCATCCGTCCCACCGTCGATCGCGACCCCACCGGCAAAGTCCTGCGCACCAAGCTCCGCGACGAACTCTGGCCCTAGGCCCCCGCAGAGTCAGCACCCCGCCAACGCTCCCCAAAGGCTTCGAAGAAGTGCAGCGAATCTGGATCCTGAAGGGCGCTCGCCGACGCGACTTGGGATGCGGCCGCGCCCAGCAAGATTCGCTTCACGGGGACCTCGAGCTTCTTACCTGAGATGGTGCGCGGGACAGCGGGAGCGGCCTGAATGTGATCTGGCACGTGGCGCGGCGAGAGTTCGGCCCGCAGCCTCGCCCGCAACACCTCAAGGAGCTCGTCGGTCAGTTCCTGGCCATCTCGCAACACAACGAATGCCAGCAGATCACCGAGCCCGCCGTCGTCGTCCTCTAGATGCACGACGAGTGAGTCGTCGATCATGTCGTGTTCCTCGATGACCGCGTAGAAGTCTGCTGTCCCCAGACGGACTCCGCCGCGATTGAGCGTGGCGTCGGAACGGCCACTGATAACGCACGAGCCGTCGTCGAAGATCGTGATCCAATCGCCATGGCACCAGACGCCATCGAAAGAGTCGAAGTAGGAGGCCCGGTAGCGCCCGCGATCTTCATCGCCCCAGAAGCCCACCGGCATTGACGGCGCCGGAGCGGTGATGACGAGCTCCCCGTCGACTCCCCGCAGCGGTTTGCCATCAGCGTCCAACGACTCCACACTCCAACCGAGCTGACGACAGGAGAGAGCACCTGAGCGCACGGGCAGCACAGGCGCTCCACCCACAAACGCGCTACACACATCGGTCCCACCGCTGATGTTCGAGACCGCCACAGGGCCTACCGCTTCAGCAATCCAACGGAATCCCGCGTCGGGCAGCGGGGCCCCAGTGGAACCTATGCCGCTCAAGCAGCGAAGGTCGAGCGAGTCGGTGGGGCGTATATCCGCCCCCCGGCACGCCATGATGAAGGGAGCCGAGAATCCGGCGAATGTCACGTCGGTCTGATCGACGACCGACCACAGGGTGTCCAGACTCGGCGCCGCGGGATCGCCGTCGAACATGACGATCGAGGCTCCTGTAAGCAGCCCCGATACCAGGTAGTTCCACATCATCCAGCCAGTAGTCGAGAACCAGAAGAACCGGTCTCCTGACCCGAGGTCGTGGTGCAGGGCGAGCTGTTTGCCGTGTTCGAGCAGGATCCCTCCATGCCCATGGACGATCTGCTTTGGGCGTCCAGTGGTGCCCGAAGAGGAGAGGATATAGAGGGGATGGGCGAACGGAACCGACTCGAATCGCAGCGGATCGGTCGTTGCCGCGGTCAGGTCGGACCACGTCTGGGCATCTCCCGAGTTGGTGGCCGCCGGATCCAGATACGGCAGCAACACGGTGTGCTGCACAGATGGCAGTCCGCGCCGAATCTGGTCCAAGACGCCCCCGATATCTATTTCCTTGGTCCCGTATCGGTAGCCGTCGATGGCGAAAAGCACCTTGGGTTGAATCTGGCCCCAACGATCGAGAATGCCGCGGGCCCCGAACTCGGGCGGGCACGAGGCCCAAATCGCGCCGATTGACGCAGTGGCGAGAAAAGCAATCAGTGCCTCGGGAATGTTTGGCAGCAGCGCGACAACGCGATCACCAGGACCAACACCGAGGCGTTTCAGGCCGGACGCTGCTCTGCGGACCTCCTCGCGCAGCTCGCCCAAGGTGAGTTCCCGGTCTGAGCGGGTCTGGGACCGGCCGACCACGGCAACATCGGTGTCGTCTAGCCCGTTTCCCCGCAGGAGATGCTCGGCGTAGTTGAGAGTCGCGCCGTCGAACCACGTTGTGTCGGGCATCGGCTCGCCGCCGATTACCGACTCGGGCGCGGGCGTTGGTCCAATTTCCAGATAGTCCCAGACTGATCCCCAAAAAGCGGCGGGCTCTTCAACTGACCAGCGCCACAGAGCCTCGTAGTTGCCGAAACCTGCCGGGTGGTAGCGCTCAGCGAACCGTCCCATGCGGGAGACCGACCACGCATCTGGTGGCGGCCGCCACACCACGTCGTCGGTCATCGCCGGCGTCTCGTCCATGGGTCAAGAGTAGGGATCAGCCAGGATCATGAGGTGGTCGACCACTACGGCGCCTTGGCCGCGGTCGAGCACCACTACCGGGTTCAGATCGAGTTCGGTGAGTCGGTCGCCGAGGGCAGTGGCCAGGGTTGCGGTGGCCATGACCACTTTGACCAGTGCGTCCACATCGGCCGGCGGGCGACCCCGAGCACCGTCGAGCAGGGGAAAGCCCTTGAGGGAGCGAATCATCTCGTAGGCGTCGGCCTCATCTAGAGGCAGCGGGCGGACAGAAGTGTCAGCCAAGACCTCGGTGAACACCCCACCGGTGCCCACCATGACTGCGGCGCCGAGCGTGGGATCGCGAGTCACCCCCACAATCATCTCGGTGCCGCCGATCACCATCTGCTGGACCTCAACCCCTTCGATGGCCGCATCGGGCGCGGCTGCACGAGCCCGGTCCAAGATCGCCGTCGCGGCCCGCTCCACCCCGTCAAGGGAGTCCACCCCCAGAACCACCAACCCGGCGTCGGACTTGTGGGGGAAATCGGCTGAGGCGATCTTGACCGCCACTGGCAAACCGATCTCTTCGGCGGCCAGATGGGCGTCACTTGCCGACGGGGCCACCGCGCTGGTGGCCAGCGGCAAGCCGAATGCCCGCAACAGGGCACCGGTGTCGGGCACTGCTTCCCCCAGCACGGCCTGAGCCTCCTCCGGCACGGCATCAGCCAGCGGAGGGCGCGCTCGGAAGCCCTGCCGGCGGCGCTGGTAGCGGTGATAGTCGGTCAGGGCGGCGAAACAACCCCGGAAGGAGCGGAACAGCGGTATGCCGGATTCCACCAGCCGGTCGAAGCCCGGCTCGTCCACCTTTAGCGAGTTCCAAGTGGCGATTATCGGCCTCTTCACCTCGTCAACCAAGGCCACGATGTCGTCGCCCAGCAGATCGGTCATCGGCGGCACTGCACCGGTCACTCCTACCACCGTGTACCCCACCGCCGGATCGTCGCAGATGTCCCGGATCACCTGTTGGCGAACCTCCGCAGGCTGGCTCACGATGAACGTGCCTCCGTTGTCCACCGGATTGGACACCGCGAGATAGCCAGGGATATGCCGGTGGAGCTTCTGCTGCGTTGATTCGGCCAGTCGGGGCACTGGAACGCCGGCCAACTCGGCGGCCTCGGCCATCAAAGTGCTCGATCCCCCGGAGATTGAGTACAGCCCGGCCCCTTCGGCCACATCCGGCCCTAGCTTGGCGAACAGAGCGGCCGTCTCCAGCAGCTCGTCCAGATCGCGCACCCTCACCACCCCGTATTGCTCGAACAGCCCGTCGATCACCTCATCTGATCCGGTGAGGTGACCAGTGTGCGACGACGCCATGCGCGATCCGGCATCGGTGGCTCCAATCTTCAAAATCACCACCGGCTTGTGCTGCGCGTTGGCCGCCTCCAGCGCGGTGCGCAGCTTTTTG
Source organism: bacterium (assembly GCA_026708015.1). NCBI lineage: Bacteria > bacterium. The sequence goes on along the minus strand of JAPOVT010000048.1, from coordinate 17,944 downwards.
GCCGACCGGAAGCCCTCGATGTAGCCGGCGATCACCGCAGTGTCGTCGTCGTAGGCGAAATACTCGATGAAGTCGCTCACTTCGAGGTCAACCTCGTTGCCGCACGGCACCTGGCGGCTGAACCCGATGCCGAAGTAAACCCCCTGCATGATGGGCCGACCGTTGTGACCCGACTGGGTGACCACCCCGATCTTGCCCCCTCGCAATCCGGGTACGTCGGGTACTGGCTCGAAGGCGTTGGTATTGGTGTTGGGGCCGAAGATGCGGATGCCGTTGCGGCGGCCCGCCTCCCCCAGTTCAGCCTCCAGAGCGGCCCCCTCGGGGCCGACTTCGCTGAATCCCGAGGAGAACACCAGGGCGTATCGGACCCCGACGGCCCCGCACTCGTCCACAATCTGCGCGCACGCCGCTGGAGGGGTGGAGATTACCGCCAGGCTCACCGGCTCGGGCACGTCGGCCACCTTCTCGTAGACCGGCACCGCTCCGATCGCTCCGCCCTTGGGGTTGACCAGATGCCAATTCCCCTCTCCCCAACGAGAATCCATCGCCTCCCGCAACCCGTCTTCGGTCTGGGTGCGGTCGACCCCTCCGATCACCGCCACCCCGATGGGGTGGAAGAACTCCTCCAGGTCGACTCGCCGCTGGGCCATGGGAATCCGATGGTAGTTACCTCTCTGCCTCCGCCCTTCAGCGAGAGTCGGCCATGAACCCCGGCACGCTACGCTGGCCGCCATGGAAATCGGCCACGTCTACGAGATGCCGCCCATGCGGCCCGACGATGCCCATACCACCTATTTCCCTGCCGGGGTGATCACGATCGGGGTGGAGTACCGCGACCTCACCCCTGAGGCGCTGGTGGAGTACTACGGAGGCGACGAGGCCTACGTGGAGGAGCTGCGCCGCGCCGCACCGCTGGGGATCGAGGACCGGGGCGTGTCACTACATGTGTTCGATGCTGACGGCCAGTGGGAATACCTGCGCTTCGACCTCTTCGAGGACGCCCCCCACTACCACTACAACCACCTGGGCGGCGGGCGGAACCACATCATCCCCTTCGACGAGACCGCGCACGGCCCCATCGCCGACTGGGCCGTGAGCAAGATCCGTTCCGGCGAGATAGCCCCCATGCTGGCCCAGGCCGGAGCGCCCGAGCTGGCCGAGGGGCTTGACGCCGATGTGCTTGGCGACGTGGCCGATCAGGTTGCGGCCTACGCCGCCGAACTCCAGGCTCGTTTGGCGGCCGCGGTCTAATTGATCACGGCCCGGCGATCTAGCCGGCCAAATCCCCGAAGTCCACCTGGCCGGTGATCATCGAGCCCTGGAAGGCATTGTCGATGTTCACATTCACGCCGGACACGAACGACGCCGCGTCCGAACCCAGATAGGCCAGCAAGTTGGCCACCTCAGCCGCGGTCACGTAGCGGCCGCCGGAGTTTGCCGCCGTCCAGTCGATCATCTCCTCGCCCATGGTCTGCTTGAAATCGGGCAGCAGCGGGGTGTCGATGGGCGCCGGGCAGGCGCTGGCGATGCGCACGCCGTTGGCCAGCATTCCCTTGGCGGCCTGCATGGTGAATATCTGCACACACTCCTTGGAGAACATGTACCCGTCGGACACTACCTCGGGGTGCTCCTCCACCCAGGCCACCGCCTTGTCCCAGTCATCGATGGACAACAGCTCGGTGATCTCGGCCTGGTGGGCCGGCCAGTTCATCCCCGCAATGGAGGCGGTGTTGACCACCGCGCCCCCCGCGGGAATCTTGGGCAACAGGGCGTCGGTCAGCCGCATCAGCCCCAGTGTGTTCACCTTCATCACGTCTTCGGGCGAAAAGGTGGCCGCGATGCCGGCGTTGTTGAACAGCACGTGTACGGGGGCATCAATGGCCGCAGCCGCCTCGTCCACCGCAACCGGGTCGCCCATGTTGGTGGGGATGTATCGGGTAATCGGACCTTCAGGCTCTTTGATGTCTAGTGCAGTGATCGATGCCGCCCCCAGATTGGACAGCAACTCCACCAATGCGGCTCCCACGCCGGAGTAGGCGCCGGTAACCACGACGTTGCGGCCTTCGTAGCTCATGGGGTTCGACATCAGGGGCCTCCTAGGGCTGCTGGGGGGATAGCTCGGCTGGCGAATACTACTGCGCCAAGTATCGTTGGGGTCACACTGGCGCACCAGGAAACCAACGGAGGACGCTGTGGACCTGAACGACATGATCATGGTCAGCGTGGACGACCACCTGTGCGAACCGCCTGACATGTTCGACAACCATCTCCCGGCGAAATGGCGGGATGAGGCGCCCCGGGTGATTCACACCGATTCCGGTGATGACGTGTGGTCGTTCAACGGCGCCATCATCCCCAACGTGGGCCTGAATGCGGTGGCTGGGCGACCCAAGGAGGAGTACGGCATCGAGCCCACCGCCTTCGATGAGATGCGGCCCGGTTGCTACAACGTCCACGATCGCGTCAAAGACATGAACGCCGCCGGGGTTTTGGGCTCCATGTGCTTCCCGTCGTTCCCCGGCTTCGCCGGCCGGTTGTTCGCCAACCACCCTGACAAGGAGTTCGCCGGCGATCTGATTCGGGCCTATAACGACTGGCACATCCATGAGTGGGCCGGGGCCTATCCGGGCCGGTTCATCCCCATGGCCCTGCCCATGATCTGGAGCGCAGTGGAGTGCGCCGCCGAGGTTCGCCGGGTGGCCGAGATGGGCTGCCACTCCATGACCTTCACCGAGAACCCGGCCAAGCTGGGCGAGCCCAGCTTCCACAGCGACTACTGGGATCCACTGTGGGAGGCATTCAGCGACACCGGCAGTGTGTGCTCCATTCATCTGGGCTCCTCGGGCGAGATGGTGATCACCGCTCCGGACGCCCCGATGGACGTGATGATCCAGCTCCAGCCCATGAACATCAGCCAGGCGGCCGCCGACCTCTTGTGGTCGCCCATCCCCCGCCGGTTCCCCGACCTGAAGATCGCCCTTTCGGAGGGCGGCACCGGGTGGATTCCCTATTTCATGGACCGGGCCGACCGCACTTACGACATGCACCACCTGTGGACCGGACAGGACTTCGACAATCTGCTGCCCAGCGAGGTATTCCGGCGCAACTTCTTGACCTGCTTCATCAACGACCCGGTGGGGGTTGCCCTGCGCCACGAGATCGGCATCGACAACATCTGCTGGGAGATGGACTATCCCCACAGCGACTCCACCTGGCCCAACGCCCCCGAACTGTTGGATGAGACGCTGACTGGAGTGCCCGACAACGAGGTGAACAAGATCACCCATCTCAACGCCATGGCCTGGTACCAGTTCGACCCGTTCGCCCATCGCGACCGAGCCGACTGCACGGTGGGAGCGCTGCGGGCTTCCGCCGCCGACCACGACATCACGGTGCAGTCCATGGACAAAGGTCGCCACCAGGGCAAAGACCGCGATCTGGCCGGGTTCACCACCCGGAACCAGGGCGTCAACCGCTGAGGCTGCGCTTACTCTGACCCCTCCGGCCCTCGGAGCTGTGCGCATCGGAATTGACTCCGGGGGCTATCTGATCTCCCCTGCGGGCCTTTGCACCAACATCGAGACCAACGAGCAGCACTATCCGGTGCTCTACTGCTTCGTTCACCCAGTCGGCGCAGGCCACATCAGCCCCCGCCTGAGCCAGCCGCACGGCAACCGCCCGCCCGATCTCGGGAAGACAGGCCGCCCCCATCACCAGCGCCACCTTGCCCGCAAAGTCGTACATCCCCTCAGCATCCCCCAACCGCGCTGTCGACATCCACACTGGCTGGTTTCTCCTTCCAGCCGCGTTTCGGCCCCCAGTAGGGTGGCGGGGTGCAGGTGGGGGCGGCGCGGTACCAAATGGCAGGAGGGATTCACCGCATCCCGGTGCCCGGCGCGAACGGGCATCTCCACGCCACGGCATTCGCAGTAACCGGGCCTGATCCGGCCGCAGCCCTTGAGGATGTGGGCGCCGGGGTGATGGTGTGCTTGCTCACCAACGCCGAGATTGCCATGCGCTTTCCCGAATATCCCGCGTGGCTGGCCGACCCTGCTCCCCACCAGGCCATTCATGTGCCGGTGGTCGATCAAGGGATCACTACCGACGAGGCCATTCGAGAGTTGGTGGATGAAATCAACCAGCATCTGGACCAGGGCACCGGGGTAATGATCCACTGCGGGGCGGGTTACGGCCGGGCCGGCATCGTGTGCATCTCGGTGCTCACCTCCCGGGGAATGGACCTCAAAGGTGCGGTGACCGCAGTGCGAGCCGCCCGGCCCGCAGCGGGACCGCAGTCCCACTCGCAGGAGGCTCAGATCGCCCGCTTAGCCGCTGGAGTGTGAAAAGCCACTGCTCACATGCCGCCAGCGATCTTGTAATCGTGGCCGGTGACGTATGAGGCCGCGTCGGAGGCCAGGAACAGGGCCAAACCGATGATCTCGTCGCAGTCAGCCACCCGCTTCATCATGGTGGCCTTCCCCGATCGTTCGGGGAATTCGGGGTCGAATCGCATCGACCCCTTCATCATCTCCGACATGAACGGCCCCGGCACCAAGGAGTTGACCCGCACATTCAGCCCAGCCCACTCCCCAGCCATGGCCCGGGTGAGGTTGTGCAACGCGGCCTTGCTGGAGGTGTAGATCCCCACACCGGGGCCACCGCCGTAGGCCCCCATGGTGGTCACGTTGATGATCGACCCGCCGCCGGCCTCCCCCATGCGGGGGGCCACCAGCCCGGCCAAGCGGATCGGCCCCTTCACGTTCACCGCGTACACCTTGTCGAAGTAGGCCTCGGTGCACTCAGCCACCGTGACCGGTGCGGGGTTGATGCCAGCGTTGTTGACCAGCACGTCGAGTCGACCCAACTCGTCGTAGACCCGGTCGACCAGGGCATCGATTTGGTCCCACTCCCCCATGTGACAGGCAATGCCCCGCACCGACTGGCCGCCGAGTTCATCGTTCAATTCGGCGGCGGCCTCGTCGCAGCCCTCCTGGCGCCGCCCGGTGATCACCACCTCGGCGCCGGCCATGGCAAAGCCCTTGGCGATTGACCGGCCGATGCCCTTGGTTCCCCCGGTGACCACCGCCACTTTCCCCGTCAAGTCGAACAAACTGCTCATGGTCCGATCTTATGGACTGCACCCTGGCTGACTCCCATACCGGCTGGACGCCTCGTGACTGATGGGGCAGACAAACTCAGTAGATCCCCAGCTCCAATCCGGCGGCCAAGGTCATGCCCAATTCCCGGCAGGCATCCAGGTGGCCGTCGGTCAGCTCGCCTGTGGCTACAACCGGTGGGGCCACCGCCTTCCAACCCAGCCCGGTGACCAGGGGCTCAACCGCCCGCACTGCCCCGGTTCCGTCGTTGCCGGCCCGCACGAACAACCCGTAGGGCCGGCCTCGGGTGTGGTCCAGGCAGTCGTAGTACACAGTGTCGAAGAAGTGCTTGAGGGCGCCGCTCATGTAGCCGAAGTTCTCCGGGGTGCCCAGCAGGTAGCCGTCAGCGGCCATCACATCGTCGGGGGTGGCCTCGAGGGCAGCCACTTGTAGCACCTCCACGCCGTCGATGTCGGGATGGCCTGCCCCGGCCACCGCCGCCTCGGTCATGGCTTTCGTGCCCCCGGTCTTGGAGTGGGATACCACCAGCACGCGCACGCATCCGACGGTACTCCCCCGCCCCGAGTGCTTGTGGATTAGGTGGCCGCGGTGCCCACGTCCATGGAGGCGAATCGGCGGGTGCTCACCAGCCAGGCGGCCAGGACCACGATGGTGGCCGCGCTGATCGACACCGTTAGTCGGGGGCCGATCCAGTCGTACAGCGCCCCTTGGATCATGGTGCCCACGCCGATGGCCACGTTGATCACCATCAGGTACAAGGCGATGACCCGACCCCGCATGGACTCCTCCACCTGGAGCTGGATGACGGTGTTCAGCGTCGACGCGGTGGCGAGGTGGCAGCCGCCGAGGATTAGTAAGAATACGATGGCCATGGCGTACCACGGGGCCAGACCGAATCCGGCCAACGCCAGGCCGTAGATGCTCAGCCCAATACCCAGCAGTCGGGACCGGGCGGTGAACTGACCTCTCCCGGCCACCAGGGGGAAGAAGATGATCGATCCGATGCCGGTGCCGGCGGCCAGCAGGCCCAGCTGCCAACCGCTGGTGTTGAACTCTTCTTCGGCGAACACCACGATTAGGAAAATGATGGGCTGGGCACAAGTAGCGGTGATGAGCACCGTCTTGAATGCCCTTTGGATGCCTGGCTGGGTTCTCCAGTAGCCCACCACCTCGCGCAGATCGGTGAACACCCTGATGGGGGGCGGGTCGTCGGGCAACAGGCGGGGCACCTGGATCAGCACCACGGTAAACAGCACCGCGAAAAAGGAGACCCCATTGGCGAAGAACACCCAGCCCGGTCCGAAGAATCCCAACAGCACGCCGCCCAAGGCTGGCCCTACTGCCCGGGTGGCCTGGAACTGGGTGGAGTTGAGGGTCACCGCGTTCAAGAGCAGCTCTTTGGGCACCAGTTCGGCGATGAAGGCCTGCCAGGCGGGCAGCATGAATCCGTTGAGGATCCCGTAGCCCCAAGCCAGCAGCATGTAGATGACCGGCGAGCGCACTCCCGCCCCCCCACAGGGCGGCAAACCCAAAGGCGCCGACGCACAGAAGGCTCTGGGTCATCAGGATGATGCTGCGGCGGGGCACCCGGTCGGCCAGCGGCCCGGCCCACAAATTGGTGAAAACCGTCATCACCATCTGGGTGATCGCCACCAGCCCGACCCACGCCCCTCGGTCGGTGATTTCGTCGATCACATAGGCCAGCACCAGAATCTGCATCCACGTCCCGGTGTTGGACACCAAGGCCCCAAACCAGAACAACCGGAAGTTGCGCAACCGCAGGGCCCGAGTCGAAGCCCGAAACCCCGATCGATCAGCCACCCAGCGACCCTACCGCCCAGTGGGTGTTGGGTAACTTCTCGTCGATAGCAAACGGAACGGTGATACCGTACACTTGATGGGTGAAGGTCCGCTCGGTCCGCCATCGCGGACTACATCAACTGCTCAACAACGACAACCCCAAGTACCTTCCCTACGACCTGACCGATCGAGTGCGCAAGGTTCTTACCGCCTTGGTCCTGGCGAACAACATGGACGACTTCGTGGCAAGTGCTCCTCGCGGCTGGCGAGTTCACCGGCTCTCAGGGGACCGCAGCCAGCATTGGAGCGTCTCAGTGTCGAGCAACTGGCGGATTACCTTTGAAGAAGAGGCTGGCCACATCAACCGTTTGAACTTGGAGGACTACCACTAATGGCAGCTCACGAAATCGAAATCAACATGACCCCATCGCATCCGGGCGATTTCGTTCGCACTGAGATCATCGAGGAACTCAGTCTGAGCGTTTCGAAAGCGGCCGAGATCTTGGGGGTCCGCCGAGCAACCCTGTCCGATTTGTTGAACGGCAATGCCGCCCTATCAGCAGAAATGGCACTCCGTCTTGAGAAAGCCTTCGATGCAAGCATGGAGATGCTCCTGCGGATGCAGGCCTGGTACGACGCGGCAATGATGCGAGCCCGAGCTGACGAGGTCGATGTCAAACGATACGAGCCCGTGTAGCCGTGCAGATGAAGATCGGCGAGCCGGATGCCCACCGCGAGGGCAGACTCACACCCTCGGGGTGACCAGCGCTATTTCCGCTGACCTAGTGTCAAGAACCGTGCATGCATGGTCAGCTCCGAGCGGCAACACGGCCGCGTTTGGAGAGCGGCCGTAACGACAGTGGTCGAGGTCGACCGCGTTTCGAAATCGTTTGACGACCAGTCGGTCTTGCGGGAGCTCTCGTTTTCTATCGAGCGGAGTGAGATCTTCTGCCTGCTTGGACCGAACGGCGCGGGCAAGACCACCACCATGGAGATCCTCGAGGGATTCCTCGAACCCGATTCCGGATCGGTCCAAGTCCTCGGGTGCGACCCGCTCGCATCTGGTGAAGTTCTCCGGCCACGCGTTGGGGTTGTGCTCCAAGAGAGCGGATTCCCGAAATTCTTTCGGGTGGGAGAGATGATCAACACCTGGCGGTCTTACTACGACGATCCGCTGCCTTACGACGACATTCTCGACCTCGTCGGCCTTCGTAACGACGAGGCGAAGTTGATACGAAAACTCTCCGGAGGGCAGCGTCGCCGACTCGATTTCGCACTGGCGGTCGCCGGCGACCCGGCAGTCATCTTCCTTGACGAGCCGACCACGGGCTTCGACCCAGAGGCGAGGGCGCGCTGTTGGGAAGCCATCGCCAGTCTGCGAGAACTAGGCAAGACCATACTGCTGACCACCCACTATCTAGACGAGGCCGAACGCCTTGGTGACCGAATTGCAGTGCTCTTGGACGGCGCGGCCGGAGCGATCGGCAGCACCCAGGAACTGGCTCATCTGGCCAATTTGGGGGTGACGGTCTCGTTCCAGGCGTCGGCCGAAGTCGCTGAGGAGCTTGCTCGCGAGTTCCCCGGGCTCAAAACAGCCGACGAGTCTGTGGACGGCCAGATCGACAATGTCCGCGCCCTCACTCGTCGACTCGAATTGCTCGACGATCACGCGTCGCAGCGGGCATTTGCCAGTCTCCGAGTTCAGCCTCCGAGCCTTGAGCAGGCCTACCTCTCGCTGGTCGGCAGGCAATCGCTCCCGACAGATTCGAGATCGCAATGATGTCGATCCTTGTCCGAATGGGTCGCCAGGCCAAGCTCGAACAGCGGGCCTTCTGGCGGAACCCCGACTATGCCTTCTTCACCTTCCTGCTGCCGCTCTTGTTGCTGGCCCTACTCGGGGCCGTCAACTCAGGGGACGAGATTGGCGACCGGACCGACATCAACGCCATTGACTTGGTGGTGCCCGGAGTGGTCGCCTTCGCGGTGATGGTTTCCGCCTACGCCAACCTGGCATCTCGCCTGGCTGTTCTCAGGGCCGATGGGGTCTTGAAGAGGATTCGAACCACGCCACTCGATCCGCGGGCGTATCTCACCGCGCAACTCCTCAGCACCTTGGCCACCACCCTGTTGGCCAGCGCCGCCACCATCCTTCTGGGATTCGTCGCCTTCGACGTCTCCCCCCGAACCGAAGGTGTGCTTGCTCTCGCGCTCGGACTCGTTCTCGGCATCATCTGTTTTGCCGCCCTCGGACTCGCCCTCAGTTCGGCCATCTCCCATGCCGATGCTGCCGGTCCCATCACCCATGCCACCTACCTCCCCCTGGCATTGGTCTCCGGTGTTTTCGATCCCAGCATCAACATCCCCGGCTGGCTGGAGACCCTGGTTTCCCTCTTCCCCGTCCAAGCCCTCGTCGAGCTCCTTGTCGCGGCCTACGACCCGACGGCCGACGGTGTGCCCCTCGGGGCCTCATTGGTGCTGGCCATCTGGGGCATCGGTGCCATCGCCATTGCCATGCGGACATTCAGCTGGGTCCCGTCGCGCAATTAGATCGTTCAGGCCGCACCGCTAGGCTTCGCGGCCGTGCGAGCGTGGCGAGTTCATCAATATGGGAGGCCGTCGGAGGCGCTGCGGCTGGACGAAATCGACGAGCCGGTGCCGGAGCCGGGCAAGATCCGGGTGGCGCCCACTCGGACGGTGCTGAACTTCAACGAGATCGACGGCTGCCACGGGCGTTACCGCACCGTGAACCCCGACCTCCCCTACACCCTGGGCATGGAAGTACTGGGCACGGTGGATGCCGCTGGAGAGGGGGCCGAGGAATGGCTCGGACGCCGAGTACACGCCACGGCCGAGAGTGCCTTCGGGGGCTACGCCGACAAGGTGATCGCCCAACCCGACATGGTGTTCGACGCCCCCGAATCGCTGGACGACACCGAGGCGGCCGCCTTCTTCTTTCCGTTCCATTTGGCCTGGCTGGGTTTGCACGAGCGGGGTCAGGTCCAACCCGGGGAGTGGGTGCTGATCCACGCCGCGGCCGGCGGGGTGGGCTCGGCCGCGGTGCAGCTCGCTGTTGACGCCGGGGCCCGGGTGATCGGCACTGCGGGCAGCGAGGCCAAGTGCGAGCTGGTGCGCTCTCTGGGGGCCGAAGCCGCGGTCAACTACCGGGAGGGGGACTTCGCCACCGAGGTGCGGGACATCACCGGCGGAGCCGGAGTCGACCTGGTGTTCGATGGCGTGGGGGGCGACGTGACCGAGACCTCGCTGCGGTGCATGACCCGGGGCGGTCGGCTGATGATCATCGGCTTCGCCAGCAAGATCGAAGCCGAGGATGCCGCTGGCCTTCGCCCGCGGCTGCTGTGCTTCTCCCAGGTCTCGATCGGCGGGGTGCTCTTGGCTTATAACAGCAATCCGGCGGTCTATGGCGGGATGGCGGGGTTCAATATCAACCCCCGATCGCTGGGCGACCGGATCCACGAGGAGCTCTGCGGCCGGCTAGCCGAGGGCCGGATCGCCCCGCTGGTGGGCGGCACCGTGGCCTTCGAGCAGCTGCCCATCGCCCTGGAGCAGATGGAGGACCGCCTCACCACTGGGCGCATCGTGGTGGTCTGCTGATCCAAGCCCGTTTGTAGTCCCGCGGGCGGTCTACTGATCAACACTCCCTGCTGTGGTCGATTGCCGAGCAAACAAGCCAAAATAGAGCCATGACCGAGCTCGGATATCTCGCCTTCGACGCCGACAACCACTACTACGAGGCCACCGACGCCTTCACCCGCCACATCGACCCCAAGATGGCCAAGCGCTGCATGCAGTGGGCCGACATCGGGGGCAAGCAGCGGCTGATCGTGGGCGGGCGGATCAACCGGTTCATTCCCAATCCCACGTTCGACCCGGTGGCCAAACCCGGCATCCTCGATGAGTATTTCCGGGCCAAGACCTCGGCCAGCGACATGCGGGAGGCCTTCGGCGAGCTCGACCCCATCAGCCCCGCTTACCGCAACCGCGATGAGCGCTTGGCACTGATGGACTCCCAAGGGCTGGGCGGCTGCTTTTTGTTCCCCACCCTGGGCGTGGGCATGGAGGCCTGCCTGGAAGACGACATCGACGCCATCACCGCCGCGTTCGGGGCGTTCAACCGCTGGCTGGACGACGACTGGGGCTTCTCCTACCAAGAGCGCCTTTTCACCGCCCTGTACCTGAGCCTGGTTGACGTGGACTGGGCACTGGGCGAACTGGAATGGGCCATCGGCCGGGGCCTGCGGCTGGTGAACTTCCGGGCCACCTCGGTGCCCGACGGCCACGGCAACTACCGCTCTCTGGGCCATCCCGCCCACGACCCGGTGTGGCAGTTCCTCAACGACCACGGCGTGTGCGTGGCCTTCCACTCCGGCGACTCCGGCTACTCGTTCATGAACCATCGCTGGGGGCTGGGCACCGAGACCGAAGCCTTCCGCTACAACCCGCTCCAGAGCCTGCTGTCGCACTCCCCGATCAGCGACACCATGGCCTCGCTTCTGGCCGACGGGGTGCTGGTGCGGTTCCCCAACCTGCGGGTGGCCACCATCGAAACCGGCTCGTACTGGGTACGGCCCCTCATCCAGAAGCTGGCCAAGACCTACGGCCAGCACCGCCACGCCTTCGAGGAAGACCCGGTGGAGACCTTCCGCAACCAGGTGTGGGTGTCGCCCTATTACGAGGACGACCTGCACGAACTGGCCGGGCTGATCGGCACCGATCACATGCTGTTCGGCTCCGACTTCCCCCACGCCGAAGGACTGGCCAACCCGGTGTCGTTTGTGGACGACCTCAACGGGTTCAGCGACGACGACATACGCCGCATCATGTGCGACAACGGCGCTGGCCTGTCGCGGCTGGCCGTCTAGCCCAGACCACCGCCCTCCGAGTTCACCACCTGATTGAAAGGGGCCTTGTATGGCCTGGGATTTTGAAACCGAGCCCGAGTTCCAAGAGCAGCTTGACTGGACCCGGGCGTTCCTCGACGAGCACATCCTGCCGCTGGAGACCATCGAGCTGGAGGTGACCGACGAGCAGTGGAAGACATTGACCGCGCCGCTGAAGCAGCAAGTCAAGGACCGGGGACTGTGGGCCTGCCACCTCGACCCGGAGCTGGGGGGCCAGGGCTTCGGCCAGGTGAAGCTGGGGTTGATGCACGAGATATTGGGCCGGTCGTCAATCGCACCGGCCATATTCGGCAACAACGCCCCCGACTCCGGCAACGCCGAACTATTGGCCATCGGCGGCAACGAGGAGCAGAAGAAAAAGTGGATGGAGCCGCTGTTGGCCGGCGAGCTGCGTTCGGGTTTTTCGATGACCGAGCCCGACACCGCCGGGTCCGACCCCACCTTGTTGGAGACCAATGCGGTGCGCGACGGCGACACCTGGGTGATCAACGGCCACAAGTGGTTCACCTCGGGCGGCTCAGGGGCCGACTTCCTGATCGCCATGGTGGTGACCAACCCCGATGTCCACCCGTATCAGGGGTCGTCCATGATCGTGGTGCCCACCGACACCCCCGGTTTGGAGATCGTGCGGGACGTGCCCAACATGCACCACCCCTACCCTGGCCAGTTCGCCCGCCATCCCCTGGGCCACTCCGAGGTGATCTACAACGACGTGCGGGTGCCGGCCGAGAACTTGATCGGCGAGCCCGGCGACGGGTTCGTGCTGGCCCAAAAGCGCCTCGGCCCTGGGCGCATCCACCACGCCATGCGCTGGATCGGCCAGTCGCAGCGGGCGCTGGACATGATGTGCGAGCGGGCTCTGTCCCGATTCGCCCACGGCAGCCTGTTGGCCGAAAAGCAGATGGTGCAGGACTTCATCGCCGAGACCCGCATTGATATCGCCTCGGCCCGGCTGCTGTGCCTGCACGCCGCCTGGCACATGGACAAGCACGGCTCCTCCGCGTCGCGCACCGAAATCGCCATGATCAAGGTGTACGGCACCAAGATGCTGTTCAACGCCATCGACCGCTCCATCCAGGTCCACGGCGCCCTGGGCTACTCAGCCGACATGCCCCTGGAGGAGATGTACCGCAACGCCCGGGCCTCCCGCCTGGTGGACGGGGCCGACGAGGTGCACAAGGTGTCCATCGCCCGCCGCACTCTCAAGGAATACGCCGCGGTGGACGGTTTTCCCACCGAGCACATCCCCACCCGCCGAGCCGCCGCCCTCGAGCGCTTCGCCGACCACCTCGACATCGAGGTGATGAACAGCTAGCGACTGGTCGTCTCTGAGTCATTTTCCGAGGTACACGACTCAAAGTTTCGATGATGGTATATTTTCCGGTATGAAATCGCATCCAAATCCCCAAGAGGTGCTAGAGGCGCTCGGCGACAAGATCGTCGAATCCTTGGGTGCTGCCGTTTTCAAAGCCCGGAACGACTTGAACGACTATCGCTCGACGTTTCCTGAATTCGTGGCCGACGCGAGCGAACGCGGCTTGGCCAACTGGATTCATGACCGATTGTGGACCCACCTGACCGCCAATCTGGAGGATTCGGACACAGTCCAGTTCGTCGACAGCGGGCCAACTCGGGAAATCCTGGTTGACGACACCTACCGGCTGCGCATCAAACGCCACGACTCTCATGGCCGCGTTGCCTCTTACCCCACCGCGGCGGCCAATGCGTTCTTCGAGCAGCTGTCACTGGAGCTGCAACTAGACGGCAGAACCGAGGTCCGACTGATCGCAGGGTATCGCTGGGTGCCAGAAGCCCGTGAGATCGGCTCCGCGGTCCTCTCCTATCGTGATGGCGTGGGCAACATGGTCTGGATGGTCGAGCTTCCCGAACCATCACAAGGCGCGCCCGCGGTGCCAATCACAGGCCCGTCGGTGCCACCGCAGCCACAATTCGGCCTCCCAGACGCCGGTGGGAGGTCTGGGACAATCCAGCAATGAGCCTGGGAGAGGCCATCGCCACGGCTCGCCGAGCCCGCGGTTTGACCCAAGTCGCCCTGGCAGGGCAGCTTGGGATTACCCAAGCCGCCCTGTCCCGCTACGAACACAATCTGCGAGAGCCGACAGAGGGTGTTCTGGGTGACATCGCTTCGGCCCTTGGCCTTACCCCCGACTTTCTGGACCAAGCTGACCGCATGCAGGGGGCACTAGCTGTCGGTGCTCACATGCGTCGCCGGGCAACGGCGAAAGCCACAGCATGGCGTCGTCTAGAAGCCCAGCTGAACCTCTACCGCCTCCACGCCCAGCGGCTATTCGACGAAGTGGAGCTTCATGTGGAACTGACCGTCCCCTGGTTTGATCCATTCGAGTACGAGCCCGACACCGCCGCCCGCCTGCTGCGAATGCAGTGGCGCATGCCCAGCGGACCAGTACGCGATCTCACAGGGTGGATGGAAGCCGCTGGTTGTCTCATCATTGTCGCCGACTTCGGTACCTCTCGCGTCGACGGCCTCTCACAGTGGAGCGACAGCCAGCCCGTCATCATGCTGAACTCGACACCGCCCACCGACCGCCGACGCCTCACTCTGGCTCACGAGTTGGGCCACCTCTGCCTGCACAGCCATGGGGTACCCGACGATGTAGAAGCCGACGCCTCGGCCTTCGCTGCCGAATTCCTGATGCCCGCCGACACCATCCGCCCCCAACTCCGCAACCTCACCACTGGCAAGCTGCACGATCTCAAAAGGCATTGGGGAGTATCGATGCAGGCACTCATCGAACGCGCGTATCGCCTCGAGACAATCAGTGCTACACAGCGCACCAGCTTCTACAAGAAATTCAGCAAGTTGGGTTGGCGCACCCACGAACCCGTCAGCGATGAATTGCCACCAGAAAAGCCCCGTCTCGCCGCGGAGATTGGCCAAGCCCTGATCGCTCGTGGCCTCACCGACAGCGAAGCCGCCATCATTTGCGGCTTCTCTCCTGATAATCCAGATAACCCCTTCCTTTCTGACGCGGCTCATCTTCGACTCGTTTAAGGCCGCAAAGGCGCGCCAAAGGGGCCGGTAGCCTTTAGGGATGTCCAAGCCGCTGGCCCTGAGCTTTTTACGGTCGGCCAGCGATGCCAACCAACTGCCTGAGTCGCGCTGCGAGGTAGCGCTGGTGGGCCGGTCGAATGTGGGCAAGTCGTCGCTTCTGAACGCAGTGGCCAACCGCAAGGGCTTGGCCCGTACCTCCAAGGCGCCAGGGGCCACCCGGCTACTCAACATCTTTGAACTGGAGGGTGAGCCCGGTCGCTGGCTGGTGGACCTCCCCGGCTACGGCTTCGCCAAAGCCCCCAAGTCCGACCGCTACCGCTGGCAGCAGATGATGGACGGCTACCTGATCGACCGGCCCGCGCTGGTACAGGTGCTGCTGCTGATCGATGGCCTGGTCGGCCCCACACCGTTGGATCTTCAGACCGTGGAGTGGCTGACCCACCACGATGTGGCGCTGCGCCCGGTGGCCACCAAGGCCGACAAGGTGAAGTCCTCCCGCCGCGGTGCCCGCCGAAACGAGCTGGCTCAAGGTCTCGGCGTCGCCCCCGGCGATGTCCTGTGGACCAGCGCAGCCAAGGGCCAGGGCATCCCCGAACTACGGGCCGAATTGGCTGCTGCGCTGCGGCTCAACCCCTGACCACCATCGGACTGCATTCGCCTGGCCGTCGTTGTGGTCAGATATCCCGTTCAGGCGAAGAGTCCGACCCGATCGATGTAGCAATCGCTTCTGAATCGCTCGCATCGATCACAACCCTCACGAATTCGTGGTCGATCAGGTCCAGCACTAGCAGAGGCAGTTCCGGCCCGCTGCGGGCCACAGCCCAGAACTGTTTTCCGACCACGGCCCGGCCGAGCATGGTCCCCACTCGACGCCTGCCCGGCCATCGCCATCCGAAGTGCGCCCCAATTCCGATCTGGCGGTGATCGATCTTGGTCTCGAGTTCCCCACGCGGGACAACAACCGCACTGGCCAATTGGGCGCGGTCGATCTCAACGGCTCGTCGAAAGTTGGCCATGCGATCCCATCTGCTGAGTTCGATCCGTAGAGTGCCATCTGTCCATTCGACCCGGAAGGCCATGGCAGCCATGGTACCCACGCCAAAACGGCCTCCCTCTGGTCAGCCAAGGGCCAAGGCAACTCCGAGCTACGGGCCGAACTAGCCAACGCCCTGCGGCTCAACCTCTGATCGGGAACCCCACTGCGGCCTCCAACTCGGCCAGCGCCTCGTCGGGATCAATCACCTTGATGGTGGTCATCCCCATGGCCCGAGCCGGCTTGAGGTTCACGCCCAAGTCGTCGAGAAACACGCACCCCGAGGGCTCCACGCTGAGTGCCTTACAGGCCAAGGCGTAAAAAGCCGGATCGGGTTTGCGCACCCCCACCACCGACGACTCGATCACCACGTCAAACCGCCCCAGCACCTCGGCCAGCTCCGCAGACCGCTCTGAAGACCCCATCGGCGCGTAGTTGTTGGTCAAGAGCCCCGTCTTCAGCCGCTCCGAGCACCGACGAACCGCCTCGGCCATGCTGGGAATCAGCTCTCCACCTAGCCCGTTCAGCACCGCCATCCCATCCACCTGATAACCCATCGCCGCTGCCTCGCCCTCAAACGCCACGGCAAACTCCTCCAGCCCGATCTCTCCCCGCTCCATCCGCGCCCAAGCATTGCTATCGGAATCAGTCGAATTGATCCGCCGAATCAACCCCTCCGGCAGCCCATTCTCCCGCTCATAGGCCGCAAACCCCTCCCACGGCCCCGACACGATCACTCCGCCCATGTCAAACAACACCGCCTCAACCACCGCCCGAGAGTACCCTCACGGGTCTCAAAGCAGAAACGCTCAGACGAACCTACACAAGATCCAGCCGGTTGACATCCCTAGGTTGAACCCCTAGTTTCACATACTCGCACTTCAAGAGGACCCGTCGATGGCATCCGAATTTGTTCAGCTCAAACAAATCTCCATGAAGAGCCATCCGGAGTTCAATGAAGTTTGGCTTCATGAACGTCTCTCCGATCAACCTGAGCTGCCAGCATAGCAACAGATCGCCCCTACTGGGAGGATAAAGCTAGTCCAAGCACGCTGCGAATTACGGACCATCTGTTTGATATTGCCAGAGAAGTTGATCCAGACGTATCACTCAACTACAACAAATTCTATATCGGGCTGTCAAAGAGAGGTAAAGCGTCGAACTTCGTCACCTTTGTTCCACAAAAAAGCCAAGTAAAGTTGAGGCCAAGTGGTTAGAGAGCGAAGATGTTCAAGACCTAGTCGAAGACTTCGAAAATTCCTCAATTATATTACACAGCAACGCAACTCAAAAGGGCTGTCGATTCTTGATTGGCAAAGTGCCAAGTGATGATGAGCGCAAGCTTCTGCATGACGCTATAGAGCGAGCTCGAAAGGGATTCGAGAACTGATAGCGGACTCCGTTGTTGGGACTTGCAGACAATATTAGACAGTTCTCTCTGTCTGGTCAGAGTGCCGTGTAACACGGAATGAGTTGAACTCGCAGTTCAAGGCGATAGCGTCTCCGGCAAGCTGCTTTAGCCAGTCCGTCTCGATAAACATTACAGTCCTGTCCTTGTCTCGCTTAATGTTGTACCTGTGGAGTCTCTGCATACCGTCAGAAAGGGTCGCGGGATGAGAGTGAGCCAAGTGCTCACGCCGCGTCACGGTGTCGTTGTATCGCTCCACCAGATTCGGATAGTCCGGATCGTCGGTCCAGTGTTTCTGCAGTTTCCGAAACAGACCTCTGGGTGAGTCATCCGTCAGTGACGCCAATTCCGTTTCGGTGATGCGATGGAGGACATAAATGACCTCCCACTCCAGATACAGGAACGCATAGTGCGCCCATCCGACCGCCAGGAGATAGTCGTCTTCAGGTCTCATCGTCTCATTTAGGACTCATGGCGAAGGCCGTCAATGAATATACGTGCCACACTCAGCAATTTCGGTCCACTGCTGGAGGTACTGCAGCTCTGTCCACCTCGACACACTGTTGTCGACGATGATCAGCTGGGGGGGGGGGGGGGGGGGGGGGGGGGGGGGGGGGGGGGGGGGGGGGGGGG
>JAPOVT010000047.1 GCA_026708015.1 bacterium | reverse complement strand
GCCACGCAAGCTCCTCCGGCCAGTGATCGGAGAACCACCGGAGAGCTCGCTCGAAAGTGCGGGTTCGCAGATCGGCGCCGGCGACGATCTGACGGTGTCGAGCGCCGTGGTTCCAGACCAGGGTCGATACCCGCGCGGGGCTCCTGCCAGTGACGGCACAGTAGAGAGTGAAGAGGTGGAGGATCGTGTCCCGGTGACTCACGGCGGGGGACCATACGGTAGGTATACCGCGATCGCAAGCCCTCAAGGCGTGTTTTCTTGATGACAGAGACGGAGGACTCGTGCCCAGGTGCTCTGCGGTAAGTCTCCATACGGCAAGCGTTGTGTGATCCAAAGCCCTCGACGCGTCGGTTTCTTGTGATGAGAGTGCGGACGTTGGTCCTTGTTGCCCAACACCGGCGCGATGCGGTAGACTTACCGCGCTTTGGGGCTTACCGAGGATCTGCTGCAGGCGGTGGATCAGAGCGAGTTCTCGGATCGCGAGCTGTCCCTGCGCGCCACGGGCAACGCGGACGCGATTCGCAACATCCGGCGGGGCGCTAGGCCGCGGACGGACACGGTCGAGGCCCTCTGTTCGGCCCTCGGGCTGGCGGTCTACATCGGTCGCGCCCGGCCTCCGCCGCTCGACGACGCAGCTCGTAGTTCCCCGACCCCTGACTCGGCGACGCCCTGTCAGCTCCACAGCGCGTTTCGGATGATCGCCGACGGCCTTCGCAGCGTAGGCTTCGAAGTGCGGGAACCGGGTTCGCGCAGACGCCGCCGGCGCCAGGACTCGCGCCGCACGGCAACGGAGTAGTCAGGGCGAAAAAGAGTCCGTAGCTCGGCATCTGTTCCGCGCTCAGGTGGCCGGGTCGAGAATGTGACAAGCGTTGGCCTGTGGGCGTCACGGGCGGCGCGCAGGATCGCCTGCCTCGTCGGAAGAACCTCGACAGGAAAGGCTCCCGCGATGACGATCCTGCGCCCAAACCCCCGCAGATCGTTCCGCTGGTTTGATCGCGAGGCTGACCGGAACAACCACGATCTCGACAAGGAGTAGCGAATGAGCTCTGTCCTCGCACTGTGGAACGCCAACACCGACTATGCGGCGGACGCCGTCGTGCTTCACGAAGGCGTTGTGTACGGCGCTGCAACTGCCAACGGTCCGACGACGAACGACGCGATCAACCCGTCGACGTCCGGTCAGACCACATGGGTAGCCCAGGGAGGCCTTTTCGGCGGCGACAACTTGACGCCGTCGCTGTTGAACCCGCCAGGTGGAGGTCCTGCTCCTTCGAGGTTTCCCCTTCCGATGCAGGTTTCGGGCGTGCGGATCGAGGAGACCGACGACGGCCTCGTCACCGTCGCCTGGGACGCCAACGTGGATGAGTACGAGGTGCAGTGGCGCACCGCCGACCAAGAGTTCTCCGATCAGCGAAGCAAGGAGACGGCCGATCTCCGGACCATCCTCAAGGGCCTGACGAACGGCGAACGGCACTACGTTCGCGTCCGGGCCAAGAACGCGAGCATGGGTGACGGCGCGTGGTCGCGGGTCTTGATCGCAACTCCGGCAAAGCCGCCCGTGCCGGATACGCCCGAGGCGCCGGTGGCTTCTTCCGCGCGCGGGGGTGTCACCTGGTCGTGGACGCTTCCCGATGACAATGGCTCGCCGATCATCGATTTCGACCTGCGATGGAAGGAGCGCGACGCCGCGGACTGGACGCTAGTCGAGGGCGTCACAAACACCAGCCAGACGTTGGAGGTGGCGGATCTGGCCGGCCGGTTCCTCGCGGAAGTTCGGGCCCGGAACGCCACCGGACACAGTGGTTGGTCGCCGACTTCGACCCTCACCGGTCCACTGAACGCGCCGTTGGCGCGCCTCGAGTCCTTGGAGCACGTATTCACGGCGGGCGAGACGTGGACTTGGCCCTACGCCGATCTCGACTCGGCCCTGGTCGTGATTCGAGGTGGCGTGTCAATGGCAACCGAAAACTGCACACTTCTGGCAACTGAAAACTGCACACTTGT